>JBAQWM010000025.1:0-14090 GCA_049298915.1 Steroidobacteraceae bacterium
GTTCCGGCGGCGCGAGCGGCGAGGGTCCCCCGGCCCGCCGCACTGCCCCGGAGTCCGGCGCGTGTCCGCCCCGGTGTCCGCGGACACTTCGGCGGCATCGCCTCGCGCCGCTGAACGACCGGATACGACAGCGACATCAATAAGTTACGACGCATGGCGTCAGTTGGCACGGCGATTGCAATGAATACGCTGTGAGATTGCCAAAGCCATGAAGATCACAAACTTGAGACCGCTGATGTCATCCGGCGGGCGCAGCGATGCGCCCGCCGGCGACGCGTCGATCCGCGGCACGGAAGCCCAGGACATCTCGGTCGAGGCCGTGGCGGATCGCCGCAAGCAGATGATCCGCATCGGCATCGGTGCGGGCGCCGCGTTGGTTGTGCTGTTGTTCGCCATCCTGATCCGCGGCTGGCTCTCCACCGAGCACGTGATCTCGCGCGAGCGCCTGCGCATCGTCACCGTCACCGAAGGCCCCTTCGTGCGCGACGTCTCGGCCCAGGGCATGGTGGTCGCGGCCGTCAGCCCGACGCTGTTTGCGGTCGCGCCAGGCAACATCAGTTACCAGGTGCGCGCGGGCGACACCGTCAAGGCTGGCCAGGTGCTGGCGACGCTTCAGAGCCCGGCGCTCGAGAACGAATATCAGCGCGAGCTCGCGACCTTCGAGAGCCTCAACACCGCGCTGCAGCGCCAGGGTATCGAGATCCGCCGGCAAAACCTGCGCGGACAGGAGCAGGCGGACCTCGCGAACGTGCAGATCCGCGCCGCCGAGCGTGAGTTGCAGCGCGCGCAGGCGGCCTGGGACAGCGGCGCGATCGCCGAGCGCGACCTGCGCCGCGCGCAGGACGAACGCGAATCCGCGCGGCTCGCCTATGAGCACGCGCAGCAGACCGCGGACCTCGAACGCGAGAGCCTCGACCTCGACCTGCGCAGCCGCCGCCTCGAGCGCGACCGGCAGGGCCTCGTGGTCGCAAACCTCAAGCGCCGCGTGGATGAACTTTCCGTGCGCTCGCCGGTGGACGGCATGGTCGCGAACCTCGCGGCGGCGGAGAAAGCGAATGTCGCCGAGAACGCGCCGCTGCTGACGGTCGTGGACCTCTCCGCCTTTGAAGTCGAGTTTCAGGTCGCCGACGTCTATGCCCGCGACATCAAGGCCGGCATGGAAGCGCAGATATCGCTCGACGGCGCCCAGCACGCGGGCGTAGTCACCGCCATCTCGCCGGAAGTGCGTTCCGGCCAGGTGACCGGTCGCGTCAAGTTCGCGGGTACGCAGCCACCGGGGTTGCGCCAGAGTCAGCGCGGCTCGGTGCGCATCGTCATCGAGCAGCGCGCCATGGCGACCCAGTTCGAGCGCAGCTCCGACATCGTTTCCGCGACGCGCGCCGTCTACGTGGTGGACGGCGACCGCGCCGTGCGCAGGGAAGTGCAGCTCGGCGCCGCGTCGGTCGGCGAGATCGAAGTCATCGAGGGCCTCGAGCCCGGCGAACAGGTGGTGGTCGCGGGCTTCAGCGACCTCGGCGATGTGCCCGAATTCACGATTGGCGGATGAACTGGAGTCCCACATGCTCGAAATGACTGGCGTCAGCAAGATCTACCGCACGGACCTGATCGAGACTCACGCGCTGCGTGATTTCTCGCTGAAGGTCGGCGACGGCGAGTTCGTCGCGGTGACCGGCCCCTCGGGGTCCGGCAAGACCACCTTCATGAACGTTGCGGGGCTTCTCGAGGTGTTCGAGACCGGCACCTACAAGCTCGATGGCGAGGACGTTAACCGCCTCTCGGACGAGGCACGCTCGCGGCTGCGCAACGAGAAAATCGGCTTCATCTTCCAGAGTTTCAACCTGATCCCGGACCTCGACATCTTCGACAACGTGGACGTGCCACTGCGCTACCGCCGCCTGTCGCGCAAGGACCGCGAGCAACGCATCAAGAGCGCCCTCGACGTGGTCGGGCTCTCGTCCCGTATGCACCACATGCCTTCGCAGCTCTCAGGCGGCCAGCAGCAGCGCGCCGCGATCGCGCGCGCCCTCGCGGGCGACCCGCGTTTCCTGCTCGCCGACGAGCCGACCGGCAACGTGGACTCGCTGATGGCACGCCAGGTGATGGACCTGCTCGAGCAAATCAACGAGATGGGCACGACCATCATCATGGTCACGCACGATCCGGAACTGGCGCGCCGCGCGCACCGCAACGTGCACATCGTGGACGGCCAGATCTCGGACTTCCGCCCCTACGAACCGCGCGACCAGGAGCCGCTGACCGGCCTCGGTGTCGCGCCGGTTGCCGCCACGATGTCGCAGGCCTGAAGCGCGGAGAAGAAACATGCTCGGCTACTACTTCCAGCTCGCCGTCCGCAACCTGCGCCGCAACCCCGGGCTGACCGCGCTGATGATCGGCGCCGTCGCGCTCGGCATCGCCGTGTGCGTGATGACGCTCACGATGTACCGCGCGATGTCGGGCAATCCGATCTGGTGGAAGAACGACGTCCTGTATGCGGTCACGATGGACTTCTGGGACCCGAACAACGACTACTTCGACAGCAAGCCCGGGATGCCGCCCTGGCAGCTCACTTACCGCGATGCCCTCGCGGTCTGGAACGCGGGCATCCCGAAGCATACGGTCGTCATGCACAAGGCGATCGGCGTGCTGTCGGTCGACGATTCCTTCGTCAAGCCGGACCGCCTGCTGACGCGCGTGACCAGCAAGGACTTCTTTGCCGCCTTCGACGTGCCGTTCCAGTACGGCGGCACCTGGAGCGACGAGGCCGACCGGGCGCCGGAGCCGGTGATGGTGATCTCGCGCGAGATCAACGAGAAGTACTTTGGCGGCGCCAATAGCGTGGGCAAGCGCATCCGCTGGGACGACCGCGAGTTCCGCATCGTCGGCGTGCGCGACCACTGGCAGCCGCTGCCGACCTTCTACGACGTCAACAACGGCAGCCTCGAAGAGTCCGAGGACGTCTACCTGCCGTTCGGCTGGAATGCCGCGCTCGAGATCTACAGCAGCGGCAACACGAACGGCTGGAAGCCCGAGGAGATCAACACGTTCCAGGACTTCCTGAACTCCGAGAGCATCTGGATTCAGATGTGGGTCGAGCTGCCGGACGCGGCGACCCACGACCGGTTCAAGGCATTCCTCGACAACTACGCCGCCGAGCAGAAGAAGTCCGGGCGGCATGAGCGGCCGATCAATAACCGCCTGACGAAGCCGGATCAGTGGCTCGTGGACAACGAGGTCGTCGGCAACGACAACCGCGTGCTGGTCGGCCTCGCCTTTGCCTTCCTCGCGGTCTGCCTGCTGAACACCGTCGGTCTCCTGCTCGCGAAGTTCATGAACAACGCGCCGATCACCGGCGTGCGGCGCGCGCTCGGCGCGAGCCGCCGGCAGGTCTTCATGCAGCATCTCGTGGAAGTCGGCGTGATCTCCTCGATCGGTGCGCTGCTCGGACTCGCGCTCGGCGGCGTGCTGTTGATGGGACTGCGCGCGCTCTACACCGTGGACCCGACCGATTCCGGGGGCACTCAGGCGATCGCGCACGTGGACATCACGAGTGTCGCCACCGCCCTCGCGCTCGCATTCATCGCGACGATCGCGGCCGGGCTCTATCCGGCCTGGCGCATCGGCCGCATCCCGCCGGCCACCTACCTGAAGGCGCAATGACATGACAGCCTGGAACATCCGCCCCATTGCCTCCGCGCTCTGGCGCAACCGCACCGGCGCAATGCTCGTCGCGCTGCAGATCGCGATCGGCCTCGCAGTGCTCGTGAATGCCGTGTACGTGGTCAAGCAGCGCGTGGACAAGATCAACCGCCCGCACGGCATGGACGTCACGAACATGTTCGTCGTGGCGACCTCGGGCTTCACGCAGGATTTTGACTACGATGCAACCCGGCGCGAGGACATCGCCTACCTGCGCGGCCTGCCGGGGGTGAAGGCGGCGACGATCGTGAGTCACATCCCGCTCTCCGGCAGCGGCAGCTCGAACGGCTTCAGCAACCGGCCGCTCAAGCCGGAGGAAGAGGCCGTGGAGGCGAACAACTTCGAGGTGGACGAACAGGCGATCGAGGCGTTCGGCGTCAAGCTGGTCGCGGGCCGCACCTTCGAGCCGCATGAGATTCTGCCGCCGACCGACGGCTACGAGTTCGCGCCGCAGGTCATCGTCACGCAGGACGTCGCCAGGGAACTGTTCCCGCCGGATGGCGACGCCCTCGGCAAGACCATCTACGACGGCCTCAACAGGCCTTCGACGGTGATCGGCATCATCGAGCGCATGCACGGCTCCTGGGTGGGCTGGGACAAGCTCGGCAACGTGATGCTGTTCCCGCGCATCCGCAGCGGCCCCGGCGCCGTCTACATCGTGCGCGCCGAGCCCGGCCGCCAGACCGAGCTGATGCGCGAAGTCGAGCAGGAACTCTCGACCAACAACCCGGACCGCCTGCTGCGCTGGGTGCGGCCGATGGCGTACTTCGTCAATCAGTCCTACCTCGACGACCGCAACATGGCGATCTTCCTCGTGAGCGTGACGGGCGCGCTGCTCGCGATCACAGCGCTCGGCATCTTCGGGCTCGCGACCTTCAACGTCTCGACGCGCATCCGCCAGATCGGCACGCGGCGCGCGGTCGGCGCCCGCAAGCTCGACATCGTGCGGCATTTCCTGGTCGAGAACTGGATGGTCACCTCGGCCGGCATCGTCGCCGGTTGCGGCGCCGCCCTCGGCATCGGCTACTGGATCTCGTTGAAGTACGAACTGCCCCGGCTGGACCTCTACTACCTGGTCGGCGGGGTGTTCTGCATCTGGCTGATCGGCCTGTTCTCGGCCCTGCAACCCGCCCGCCGGGCCTCGGCGATCTCGCCGGCGGTGGCGTCGAGGACTGTCTAGTGCGCGTGAGCATTCCGGCCGCGAGATCCATCGCCCGATTCGGCTCTGCGCTCGCGATCCTTGCGCTGGCGGCGACCGGCGCCGGTGCACAGGAGTCGCCTCGCTCGGGGCGCCTGTACGAGGAACTTGCCGTGATGGATCGGGAACTGTTCGACGTCGCCTTCGTCGACTGCGATCAGGCGAAGTTCCGGTCCCTGTTCACGGAGGGCGCCGAGTTCTATCACGATCGCGACGGCGCCAGGTATGGTGATGACGTGACGCGATTGAACGGCTGCCCCAGGGACGGGGGCGTGACGAGAACCCTGGTGGAGGGCAGCCTCGAGGTCTATCCGATCAAGGATTTCGGCGCGATCCAGGTGGGCCGCCACATCTTCACGAAAATCGGCGAGGAAGGGGCCACGATCGCCCAGTTCGTTCACCTGTGGAAGCACAGCGACGGACAGTGGCGGCTGGCCCGGGTCCTGAGCTTCGATCACCACCCCATGAAAGATCAGGACTAGACTGCCGTGGGGTTTGCAACCGTTCCGGGAATCCGCGCATCCAAATCAATGAAGGACAAAGGCGAACAGGGACTCCAGGACAGTTTGGGCGAGCGCACCGTACTCGTGATCGACGACAGCGAGGCCGTGCGCACGGCGCTCGACGTGCTGTTGTCCATGCACGGCGCGCGCGTGATCGGCGCCGATACCGCCTCCGCAGGAATAGATGCGCTCGCGCGCGAGCCGGTGGATCTCGTGGTGCAGGACATGAACTTCCGCCGCGAAGCGACTTCGGGCGAAGAAGGCGTGGCGCTGTTCCGCCGGATCCGCCACCAGCATCCGGAGCTCCCGGTGATCCTGCTGACGGCCTGGACCCACCTCGAGACCGCGGTCGAGCTCGTCAAGGCGGGCGCCGCGGACTACGTCGCCAAGCCCTGGGACAACGCGCGGCTGCTGACGACGGTGCGCAACCTCCTGGACCTGCACACCGCGCGCGCCGAAAACCGCGAGATCCGCCGCCAGCGCGCGGCCGTGCGCGCGGAACTCGCCGGCCGCTTCGATCTGAAGGGCTTGGTGTACGAGAGCGACGCGATGCACGCGCTGGCCTCGACCGCCGCGCGCGTCGCACATGCCGGCGTGCCGGTACTGATCAGCGGCCCGAATGGCGCCGGCAAGGAAATCATCGCCGACATCGTGCAGGCGAATTCCGCGGTGCGCGACGGGCCGTATATCAAGGTCAATCTGGGCGCTTTGCCCGACACGCTGATGGAATCGGAGCTGTTTGGCACCGAGGCCGGCGCATTCACGGGCGCGAGGGCGCGCACCGGCCGCTTCGAGGCCGCGGATGGCGGGACGATTTTCCTCGACGAACTCGGCAACCTGTCCGCGCAGGGCCAGGCGACGCTGCTGCGCGTGCTGCAGACCGGCGAGTTCGAGCGCCTCGGCTCCAACACGACGCGCCGCACGCAGGTTCGCGTGCTCGCCGCGACCAATGCGAGCCTGCCAAAGCTGATCCGCGACAGCCGCTTCCGCGAAGACCTGTTCTACCGCCTGAATGTGATCGAGCTCGAAGTGCCGCCGCTCGCCGCGCGCCAGGACGACATCCTGCCGCTGGCGCGGCACTTCCTGGAACCGGGATTCACGCTGTCGCAGGATGCGCTGCGCGCCCTCGTCCGGTATGACTGGCCCGGCAACGTACGCGAACTGCGGAACGCGATCCACCGCGCTTGCCTGTTGTCCGTCGATGCTGTCGTGTCTGGCAAGGCGCTGGCGCTGCCGGGAGCGCCGGGTCCTGCCGATGACTTGCACATCGACCGGGAGGCAATCGAGCGGGCGCTGCTCTCGGCGGATGGAGTCGTGGCTCACGCAGCGCGTGACCTCGGCCTGTCGCGTCAGGCACTCTACCGCCGCATGGAGAAGCTCGGACTCAAGACACCGGTCGATCCGGGCCGAACGTCCGCCACCACCGGCTGATGGCCGGCAGACTACGCGCACGCCGGTCGCTGGCCGGCCGCGTGGCCATGGTGGTGGTGCTGACTGCCGCCATGGTCGCGGCGGTCACGCTTCTGTTCGATCATCGGTTCGATTCGCCATGGCTGGCGGGTACGGCGGCACTGCTGGTCACGCTGCCGCCCGCGATCTGGCTGACTGGACGCGCGCTCGATCGCTGGAGCCGCGGCATCCGCGCCGTGGCCGACGGCATCGGGAGCCTGAAGGACCGCGACTTCAGCGTCAGCGTGACGGCATCCACCGGCGATGAAGTCGGGGACCTGACGGAGGAGTACAACTCGCTGGGCGAGCGCCTGCGCCGCGAGCGGCTCGATCTCTACCAGCGCGAACTGCTGCTCGACACGGTGGTGCAGACTACACCGCTCGCTCTGGTGCTGACAAATGCCTCGGATTCGATCGTATTTGGCAATATCGCCGCGCGCCAGCTGTTCCACCAGGGCCGCAGGATCGAGGGCCTGAAATTTGCCGGCCTGCTGGAGCAGGCGCCGCAGCCATTGCGCGAGGCGGTTGCGAGCGGCGCCGACATGCTGTTCACGGTGAAGGTGGGTGCGGACGCCGAGATCTTCCACCTCAGCAACCGGCCATTCACGCTGAACAGCCAGCCGCACCGCCTGCTGCTGTTCAAGCAGTTGACGCGCGAGATGGCGGCCCAGGAAGTGGCGATCTGGAAGAAGGTCATCCGCGTGATCGCCCACGAACTCAACAATTCGCTGGCGCCGATCTCCTCGCTCGCGCACTCGGGGCAGGTGCTGGCGCGGACCTCGGATACGGAGCGGCTTGCGCGGGTATTTTCAACCATCGAGGAGCGCGCCTCGCACCTTGCGGTCTTCATCGACGGCTACGCGCGCTTTGCCAAGCTGCCGCGGCCGCGACCCGCGGTGGCGTCATGGCGCTCGCTGCTCCTGGGGCTAAAGGACGGCCTGGCGTTCCGCGTCGTCGAGCCGCTGCCGGGAACGGACGCCTGGCTCGATGCGCCGCAGATCGAACAGGTGCTGATCAACCTCATCAAGAATGCCATCGAGTCGGGTTCGCCCGAGGATGATGTGACGCTCGCCGTCCAGGACCGCCATGGCGGCGTTGCGATCGAGATCGCGGATCGCGGCAGCGGCCTTTCGGAGGAAGTGCTGCGTGACGCGCTGCTACCATTCTATTCGACCAAGCCAAAAGGCACCGGGCTCGGCCTGACGCTCTGCCGCGAGATCGTCGATGCCCATGGCGGGCGGCTCAGCATCGCCAATCGCGACGGCGGCGGGGCTATCGTCACGGTCTGGCTGCCGCAACCCGAAAAGGTGTAGAAAGAAACTCAGCCCGGTCATGGGAGGATGCGATGCAGAGCTTCTTTGATTTCGATCTCGATGCGATCGACGGCAGCAAGGGCCTGCTGGCCGACCTGAAGGGGAAAGTCGTGCTGGCCGTGAATGTCGCGAGCAAGTGCGGCCTGACGCCCCAGTACGCGGGGCTCGAGGAACTGCAGGAGGAGCTAGCGCCTGAGAACTTTGCGGTCGTCGGCTTTCCCTGCAATCAGTTCGGCGCGCAGGAGCCCGGCAGCGAGCGGGAAATCCATGCCTTCTGCTCCTCGACCTACGGTGTGACCTTTCCGATGAGCTCAAAGCTCGAAGTAAACGGCGCCGGCCGGCACCCGCTCTATGCCTGGCTGACGGACCCGGCAAACGGGCATCCGGGCGATATCGCGTGGAATTTCGAGAAATTCCTGATCGGTCGCGACGGCAGGCTGCTGCGGCGTTACGCACCGACGGTGAAGCCGCGCGACAATGGCCTGATGCAGGACATCGCCGACGCATTGTGAGCCCGGCGCCGGTGGAATTCCGGGCTTGCGCCGCTTAGTATTCCGTCCCCATGGGAATGCTGCCAGCCCGGAAAATAATCCTTGCGGCCGTCGCCTCCGTCCTGCTGGCGCAGCCGGCGCCGGCCGGCGCCGGCGATGCTGCGCGCGGCGGCGATATCGCATATACCTGCATGGGCTGCCACGGCATCGAGAACTACAAGAACGCCTATCCGAATTACTCCGTGCCGAAACTCGGCGGTCAGAGCGCGACCTACATTGCCGCGGCGCTCGCGGAGTACGTGGCGGGTACGCGCTGGCATCCGACCATGCAGGGCCTCGCGCGCACGCTGTCGGCAGAGGATCGCGCCGATCTGGCGGCCTGGTTCCAGGGACCGCAGCGCGCCAGCCCCGTCGCAATGTCGCTCGGCAAGGCACCGGCGGCAGCCGCGGCCTGCACCGCATGCCACGGGCAGGACGGGGTGGGCATTCTGCCGGAGAACCCGACACTTGCCGGGCAGCATGCCGACTACCTCGCGCAGACGCTGAACGACTACCGGCTGGGCAAGCGCCGTAATCCGGTCATGACGGCTTTCGCGAGCCAGCTGACGCGGGACGATATCCGGACGCTCGCCGACTATTACGCGCGTCAGCCCGGGCTCGCTACGCCGATGCGCTAGCCTCGCAGCCATCTGCGCGCCCGTGCGATCATGGGCGGCGATGGGCGCGGACATCTCCGGAAAGCTGACCGATTTCGATGCCGGCATCACGGCGATCGACGCCGACTATGTGCGCCCGCGGCTCGCGGCGTCGCACCTGATCGTGGACGCAGGCCGCGCCGCATTCGTGGACACGGGCACGACGCTTTCGCTGCCGAACCTGCTCGGCGCGCTGGAGTTCAAGAACATCGATCCGGCAGACGTGGACTGGGTACTGACGACACACGTGCACCTGGATCACGCCGGCGGCGCAGGCGCACTGATGCAGGCCCTGCCGAATGCGCGCTGCGCCGTGCATCCGCGCGGCGCCCGGCACCTTGCCGAGCCCTCGAAGCTGATCGCCGGGTCGATTGCCGTCTATGGCGAGGAGCGCTACCGCTCGCTGTACGGCGAAATCGCGCCGATCGACGAAGTGCGAATGCTGGTCCCCGAGGACGGGGAGCGGATTGTGCTCGGCTCACGCACCCTGGAGCTGATTCATACGCCGGGCCATGCCCTGCATCATTATTGCGTCGTGGATCGCGATCATGACCGGATATTCTCCGGCGACACCTTTGGCATCTCGTACCGCGATTTCGATGTGAGCGGGCGCGAATTCATCATGCCGACCACGACGCCGGTGCATTTCGACCCCGAGGCCCTTTGCAACTCGGTGGACCGGCTGATGAGCTACGAACCGGAGGCGATCTACCTGACGCACTATGCCGAGGTCCGGGATCTGGAGCGTCTGGCGGAGGAGATGAAGACCCGGGTGCGTGCCTTTGCCAGCCTCGGCGAGCGCTGCTCGGATGCGCCGGATCGCGGGCCGAAACTCCGCAGCGGCATGTACGCCATGCTGTCACGCTGGCTCGATGAACATGGTTTCCCGGGCGACGAAGAGAAACGGCACTGGCTGCTGGACGACGACGTCGAATTGAACTGCCAGGGCATCGAGGTGTGGCTGGACCGGGGCTCCGCATGAGCAGGTTCAGGGCGTTCAGGATTCACGAGCGCGACCGGAAAATCGCGGCTGGCTTCGAGACCATGAGCACCGGGGAGCTCACGGCGGGCGAGGTGCTGATCCGCGTGCACTATTCGAGCATCAACTACAAGGACGCGCTCGCAGCGACCGGCGCCGGCAGGATCCTGCGCCACTATCCGCTGAATGGCGGCATCGATCTGTCGGGCGAGATTGCAAGTTCGAGCGACCCGCGCTACCAAGCTGGCGAGAAAGTGCTGGTCACCGGCTGCGGTCTCAGCGAGACGGTGGACGGGGGCTACGCCGAGTACGCTCGCGTTGCCGGCGATTCGGTGATCCGGCTGCCGGAGGGCTTCGATCTGGCGCACGCCATGGTGCTCGGCACCGCGGGATTCACGGCAGCGCTCGCGATCCATCGCATGGAGCACAATGGCCAGAGTCCGGCAAAGGGACCGGTCGTCGTGACCGGCGCGAGTGGTGGCGTGGGCTCGATCGCGGTCGATCTGCTGGCCGGCCGCGGTTATGAAGTGACTGCAGTCAGCGGCAAGCCGGAGGCCGACGAGTTCCTGAAGGCGCTTGGCGCAAGAACCATCCTGCGCCGCCAGGAAATTGACCTCGGCAGCCGGCCGATGGAAGCGGTGCGCTGGGCCGGCGCCATCGACAATGTCGGCGGCGAACTGCTGACCTGGCTCACGCGCACCATGGATTTCCGGGGCAATATCGCGAGCATCGGCCTTGCAGGCAGTCCGAAACTCGAGACCACCGTGCTGCCTTTCATCCTGCGTGGCGTCAACCTGCTCGGCATCAATTCCTCGGCTACACCGCGCGATCTTCGTCTCGAGATCTGGCAGCGCCTCGCGTCCGACCTGCGACCGCGGCATTTTGAACGGCTGCTGACGCGGACCATCGACTTCGACGAATTGCCCTCCGCATTCGACGATTTCCTGAAGGGCCGCGGGCTGGGGCGCACGATCGTGAAGATCGCCTGAGTGCCCGCGGATTCACTGGAGAAAACGCTGGTCGCGGGCGCGCGGGAGATGGGCATCGTGCTCGGCGCGACGCAGGCGCTGGCGCTGCTGCGATTGACCAGTGAACTTGGCGAATGGAACCGGCGATTCAACCTGACCGCGATCACCGAGCCCGCGGACATGGTGCGGAAACACCTGCTCGATTCGCTGTCGCTGCAGCCGTACCTGCAGGGCACGCGCATCGCGGACGTCGGCACCGGCGCGGGTTTCCCCGGGCTGCCGCTCGCGCTGATCAATCCGGAGTGCCGGTTCGCGCTGATCGAGGCGACCGCAAAGAAGGCAGGCTTCGTCCGGCATGCGGCGAAGCTCATCGGCCTCGCGAATGTCGAGGTCATCCCGGCGCGCGCGGAGAACTGGCGCGGGCCCGCCCCATTCGACCGCGTGCTGGCGCGCGCCCTCGGAAAACTCCGTGAATTTGTCAGGGTTGCCGGGCACTTGTGCGCGCCCGGAGGCAGGATGCTTGCCATGAAGGGCCGCCGGCCGACGGCTGAAATACGTGAGCTGCCGGCCGGCTGGCGGGCCGTGGCGGTTCATGAAATCAGGATTCCCGGCCTCGCCGCAGAGCGCTGTATCGTGGAACTGGGGAGAGCCTGATTTCATGAAGCGCATCGTCGCGGTGGCGAACCAGAAGGGCGGAGTCGGCAAGACGACGACCGCCGTCAATCTCGCGGCCTCGCTCGCAGCGACCAGACGCACGGTGCTCCTGGTGGATATCGATCCGCAGGGTAATGCCACGATGGGTTGCGGCGTGGACAAGCGCATGCTGGAGCGCTCGGCGACCGACGTGCTGCTGGGCGAGTGCCGCGCGGAAGACGTGATCGTTGCGATAGATCCGGGCGGTTTCGAGCTACTGCCCTCGAATCAGGACCTCACCGCGGCGGAAGTGCGCCTGCTCGCGGCGCCTGCCGGGCGGGAACACAGGCTGGAACAGGCGCTGGCGCCGATCCGCGATCAATACGACCTGGTGATCATCGACTGCCCGCCGGCGCTCAACATCCTGACGGTTAACGCCCTGACCGCCGCGGACTCGGTGCTGATCCCGATGCAGTGCGAGTACTACGCGCTCGAGGGGCTTTCGGGACTGGTCGGGACGATCGAACAGATCCACGACTCCATCAATCCGCGCCTGCACATCGAGGGCATCCTGCGAACGATGTTCGACCCGCGCAATAATCTTTCCAACGACGTGTCGGCGCAGCTGATCGAGCATTTTGGCGATCGCGTATTCCGCACCATCATCCCGCGCAATGTTCGCCTCGCCGAGGCGCCGAGTTTCGGGGTGCCGGCGCTGTTCCACGACAAGGATTCGCGTGGCGCGCTCGCCTATCTCGCGCTTGCCGGCGAGATCATCCGCCGCTCCGACGGCATCGAATCTTCCGGTGCTGCAATCGAGGCCGAAGTCTGAACGGAAGCGTCCCGGATCCGGGACGGACCACAAGCCTTGCGTCCCGCGAGCGGGATGAGAGATCCCCCGGCGCGCAGCCTGGCTAATGGCGCTTATTCCTGAAACACTATTGTAAACAATAGCTTATAAATGCCTTAGGAGACTTGGCACGATCCTTGCTACTTCATATGGCAAGAGTTGCGGTGCATACCGCGGAGCCAGGGATAAGGAGAGGACAATGAATGCCATTTATCGCAGTTACCAGCCAGTCGCCGCCGCCATGACAGCGATCGTCATCGTCGGGCTCTCGGGCCTGACGCTCGATCAGGGCCACGCGAGCGGTCTGCCGCGTGGCGTGGTCGAGGTCGGCGAACTGCAGACGCTGCGGGTCGGCAGCCTCGCGGTTGCTGTGCTACCCGAAGTCGAAGTGATCGGCAGCCGCAATGTGCTGCTCGCCGGTTCCGAAGCGATCGATGCCGACGGCCCGCGCAGCTGAGGCAGGCCAGGCGGCCGTGAACCGTGACGCGGTGGCTGATGTCCAGTGGGCGCGTGCGCTTGGCGCCGTTGCGATCGCCTTCGTCATCGTCCTTGGCCACTTGTGCCCCTGGGGCGCGATTCCCGGCCAGCTGATGAATTCCGTACTCGGAGCGCCCTGATGGACCGACCGCGCCTGAAAGACCAGTCCAGGCGTATGAAACTCGCCTGGGTGGTCGGCGGGTTCATCGCGCTGTCCGGCGTCGCCTTTGGCATCGCGCGCCTGGAACCCGGCGCGCCCTCGGTCGCGCGCGAGCAGTTGTACCTGGACGAAGTGAAGCAAGGCACGCTGGAGCGGAAAGTGCGCGGGCCCGGCGTGTTGCAGCCGCGCGAGGCGCGCTGGCTCTCGACCCGCGTGGACGCGCGCGTGGATCGCGTGCTGGTGCGACCCGGCGAGACCGTCGAGGCTGATACGGTGATCGTCGTGCTCTCCAATCCGGAGGTCGAGCGCACGGCCGATGCCGCCGAACTCGAAGTGGCGGCGGCGCGCGCCGAATACGCCGCCGCACGGCTCGAACTGGAGAGCCAGCGCCTGGACCGGCGCTCGTCCTTCGCCGAAGCCCGCGCCACCGCAGAGTCGGCGCGGCTGCAGGCGGTAGCCGAGGAGCGCGCATTCGCAACCGGCGCGGTGTCGGAGCTCCAGTACTCGCGCTCGAAGATCCTCGCGGCGCAACTCGCGGAACGCGCAGAGATCGAGGAACAACGGCTTGCGGCCCTGGATGCCGCGGTTTCGGCACAGCTGCAGGCACGCATGGCACGGCTGCGCCAGCTCGAGCGCGCGCACGAGGAGCGCCGACTCGCGGCGGATTCACTGCAGGTC
>JBAQWM010000026.1:0-15089 GCA_049298915.1 Steroidobacteraceae bacterium
CCGGCCGGCAGGGCCAGGACTTCCGCTGCCAGGAACCGGTTGCATTGGCGCACCTCCGCTGGCAGCGGCTTGTTGGCCGGCGGGAGGCATTTGACGGCGTTGGTGATGCGACAGTCGATCAGCCGCAGCCGGTCATCGGCGGAGACGGACTCAGCCGCGCTCGCAAAACCGTGTGCATACAGGGTCCGGTAGAGGATGATTCCGGCGTGGTCGCCGGTGAATGGCCGGCCGGTACGATTGGCGCCATGCAATCCCGGTGCGAGACCGACGACCAGCAGCCGGTGCATGGTGCTCCCGAATGGCGCGACCGGGCGGCAATGATATCCGGGATGCCGCTCGCGGACCTCGTCGAGGAATCCCGCCAGCCTTTCACAACGCCGGCAGCCGGAATCGAATTGCGCGCCGCCTTCGCCCATCACAAGGCTGCTCAGCGCACCTTGAACTGCGCTTCCTCGGTGGAGCCCTTCATCGCCGTGATGGAAGAACTGCCGGCAGCGATCGTCTGTGTTACATCGTCAAAGTAGCCGGCGCCGACTTCGCGCTGGTGCCTGGTCGCGGTATAGCCATGGGCCTCGGCGGCGAACTCGGCCTCCTGCAACGCCACGTAGGCACTCATCTGCGATTCACGATACTTGCGCGCCAGTTCGTACATGGCGAAATTCAGGGCGTGGAATCCGGCCAGCGTGATGAACTGGAATTTGTAGCCCATCGCCCCGAGTTCGCGCTGGAATCTGGCAATGGTCGGGTCGTCGAGCTTCTCCTTCCAGTTGAAGGACGGGGAGCAGTTGTAGGCGAGCAGCTTGTCCGGATGCCTGCGGTGGATGCCCTCGGCAAACAGCCTGGCTTCATGCAGGTCGGGTTTGCCCGTCTCGCACCAGATCAGGTCGGCATAGGGCGCATAGGCGAGGCCACGCGCTATCGCCTGGTCGAGGCCCGCCCTGACCGGGAAGAATCCCTCGCTGCTGCGCTCCCTGGATGCGATGAATGACCGGTCGCGATCGTCGACGTCCGAGGTCAGGAGCGCCGCCGATTCAGCGTCGGTACGGCCGATGATGACGGTCTGCACATCGCAGATGTCGGCAGCCAGACGGGCGCCGACCAGCTTGTTGATTGCTTCCTGGGTCGGCACCAGGACCTTGCCGCCCATATGACCGCATTTCTTGGCGCTCGACAGCTGGTCCTCGAAATGCACGCCCGCGGCGCCCGCCTCGATCATCGCTTTCATCAGCTCGAAGGCGTTCAGCACGCCGCCGAATCCCGCTTCGGCATCGGCCACGACCGGTTGCAGCCAGTCGATCGAATCGTCGCCTTCGCCGTGACAGATCTGGTCGGCCCGCAACAGCGTGTTATTGATGCGCCTGACGACGGCGGGCACGGAATCAGCCGGGTACAGCGACTGGTCCGGGTACATCTCGCCGGCCAGGTTCGCGTCGCCCGCAACCTGCCAGCCGGACAGATAGATGGCCTTGAGGCCGGCCCGGACCTGCTGCATCGCCTGATTTCCGGTCAGCGCGCCGAGCGCATTGACATAGTCCTGCTCGTGCAGGTAGCGCCAGAGTTTCTGGGCGCCGAGACGCGCCAGGGAATGTTCGACCTGGACGGTGCCACGCAGTCGAAGAACATCATGGGCGGAATAGCCACGCTGCACGCCGCGCCAGCGCGGGCTCGTCTTCCACTCCTGTTCCAGCTGGACGGCGGTCTTCGGTGTCATCAGGTTCTCCGGTCTCAGTCGATATCACCGTAAGCGGCAAGGGTCAGGAACGGCTCGAAATCCGGGCTCGCCGTCAATTCATCCACCAGCTCGCCTGCGCGCGCGTAATGACCCCTGGCGTAGTCGGCTTCGCCCACTTCCGCGCGGATCTTCGCCAGCTGCCCGGCCATCAGCTCCCGCACCATCCTGAGGGTCACGGTGCGGAGGTCCTTCAGGCGGCTGCCATGGCGCACCCACTGCCAGAGCTGTGCGCGCGCGATCTCCGCGGTCGCCGCGTCTTCCATCAGGTGATTGATCGGGACGCAGCCATTGCCGCCGAGCCAGGCCGCGAGATAGCGGACTGCCACGTCGATATTGCTGCGCAGGCCCTCTTCAGTGATGACGCCTTCCGGCACCCGCAGCAGGTCAGAGGCCGTGACATTGACGTCCTCCCGCATGCGGTGAAGATTGTTCCGCGCGGGCATCAGGCGGTCGAACACTTCGCGCGCGACGAACACCAGGCCCGGATGCGCCACCCAGGTGCCGTCGTGTCCGTCCCCCGCTTCGCGTTCCTTGTCGGCGCGCACCATCGCGACAGCGGCCGCATTGGCAGCCGGGTCGTCCCTGATCGGTATCTGTGCGGCCATTCCGCCGATTGCGAATGCGCCGCGCCGATGGCAGGTCCTGATGACCAGCTGCGAGTAACTGCGGAGGAAATGCGAAGTCATCGTGACCGTGTTGCGGTCCGGCAGCACGAAATCCGCGCGGCGCCCGAATTTCTTGATGAAGCTGAATATATAGTCCCAGCGCCCGCAATTGAGGCCGACGATGTGCTCGCGCAGCTCGAACAGGATTTCGTCGATTTCGAATGCCGCCGTGATCGTCTCGATCAGCACGGTGACCTTGATGCTGCCGCGCGGCAGGCCGAGCGTGCGCTCGCTGAACTGGATCACATCGGCCCAGAATCGCGCCTCGACGTGACTCTCGAGTTTCGGCAGGTAGAAATACGGCCCGCTGCCACGAATCAGGAGCTCGCTCGCGTTGTGGAACAGGTACAGGCCGAAATCGACGAATGCGGCCGGAATCGGCTGGCCGCCGCGCAACCAGTGCTTTTCCAGGAGATGCAGGCCCCGCGGCCGGACGATGAGTACCGCCACCGAATCGTTGAGGCGGTAGGACTTGCCTTCGGGGCTGCTGTAGCTGATCGTGCGGCGCACCGCTTCGACCAGGTTGGCCTGACCCTGGATCACATTCGCCCAGGTCGGGGACAGCGAGTCCTCGCAATCGGCCATGAATACGTTGGCGCCCGAGTTCAAGGCATTGATGATCATCTTGCGGTCGGTGGGCCCGGTGATCTCGACACGCCGGTCGAGCAGGTCCCGCGGGATCGCGCCGACGCGCCAGTCTGAATCGCGGATCTTGCGGGTAGCGTCGAGAAAATCCGGCAGGACACCGGCGTCGAATTCCAGTTGCCGCTTCGCGCGCAGTTCCAGGAGCTCCATCAGCTTCGGGCCGAAGTGGGCCACCAGCTTGTTGACGAATGCGGTCGCCTCGGGGCGCAGCAACTCGCGCCATTCCTGGCGCAGCACCGGAAACTGGCCGGTGCTGGTGCTGATGTTAGATAGGCTCTCAGGAAGCAACTATAACTCCATGAAAAGTCTTATATTTACTTTTCACCCCGATGTCTGGCGATCAGCATCGCGAGTTCCAGCGCCTGCTCGCAGTTGAGTCGCGGATCCACGCTGCTGCGATAGGCCCGCGCCAGATCCAGATCCGCGAGGCCGCGCGCTCCGCCGGTGCACTCGGTGACATCGTCTCCGGTCAGTTCGAAATGCACACCGCCGAGGCGCGACCCGAGCTCCTCATGGATGCGGAATGCGGCTTCGACCTCCGCGAGGATGTTGTCGAAGCGCCGCGTCTTGACACCCTGGGGAGTCATTTCGGTATTGCCGTGCATCGGGTCCGAGACCCACAGCACCTGCCGCCCGCTGGCGCGCACGGCCTCGATCGCTGCCGGCAGGAATTTTTCGATCTGTGCTGCGCCGAAGCGATGGATCAGGGTCAGGCGGCCCGCTTCGCCACCGGGATTCAGTATGCGCGTCAGTTCTCCAAGCCAGGCGGCGTCCATGCCCGCGCCCACCTTGACGCCGATCGGATTCGCGATGCCGCGGAAATATTCCACGTGCGCGCCGTCCGGCGTGGCCGTGCGCATGCCGATCCATGGCATGTGCGTCGACAGGTTGTACCAGCGCTCGCGGCGCGGCAAGTAACGCGTCTGCGCCTGCTCATAGAGCAGGTGCAGCCCTTCATGACTCGAGTAGAAGCGGACCTGGCTGGTCTCGTGAATGGGTCCGCCGGAGATCGCCTCGAAAAAATCCAGCGAATCCGAAATCGAATCGACGATTTTCTGGTAGGCGTCCTTGAGCTTCGCATGCTGCACGAAGCCGAGGTCCCAGTACTCCGGATGGTGTAGATCGGCGAATCCGCCGTCGACCAGCGCGCGCACGAAATTGAGCGTCAATGCGGCGCGCTCGTAGCCACGCAGCAGCAGTTCGGGATCCGGCTCGCGATCCTGTGCCGTGAAGGCGGCCCGATTGATGATATCGCCTCGATAACTGGGCAGCGTGACGCCGTCGCGAGTCTCGGTATCGGCGGAACGCGGCTTCGCATACTGGCCCGCCATCCGGCCCACGCGGATCACCGGCTTCTTGAGACCGTGCAGGAGCACGAGACTCATCTGCAGCAGTATCTTGAGCTTGCGCGCGATGCTCGCAGACTCGCAGTCGCCGAATCCCTCGGCGCAATCGCCACCCTGCAGCAGGAATCGCTCGCCGCGCTGCGCGGCCGCAAGCTCTTCCCTGAGCTGGTCGACTTCCCAGGACACCACCACGGGCGGCAGCCGTCCGAGTTCGTCCAGCACGCGCGCAAGTTTCGCGGCGTCGGCATAGCGCGGCTGCTGCGAAGCCGGCAGGCGCTGCCAGCTATCGGGGCTCCAGCCAGTCGTCTGCAAGGCGGTGTTCATCGATTGAGCCATCGTACACGGATTCGCTGCACTGCAAAAACATCTGCCGACAGGGGGTGGTTTATGTACACCCGAATGGGCAGAATGCGCCTCCCCCGGTTGGAGCAGAAACATGCACCGCGTTTTGGTTCTTGGCGCAGGGAAAATCGGCGCATTGATTTCCGGCCTGTTCGCCGAAGCCGGCGACTACCAGGTGCAGCTTGGGGATGTCAGCGGCGAGACGGCCACCGGAGTCGCGCGCGCGCATGACCGCAATACCCTCTCCGCCTTTGCGCTCGACGCTACCGATGCGGCGGCGCTCGCGCGCCACCTCAGGGCGAATCCCGCCGATGCGGTGATTTCCTCGCTGCCTTTCTACTGCAATGTCGCGGTAGCCCGCGCCGCGCGCGAACATGGCCTGCATTACTTCGACCTGACCGAGGACGTGGAAGTGACGCGCGCCGTGCGTGCCATTGCCGACGGTGCGCGCACCGCCTTCGTGCCGCAATGCGGTCTGGCACCGGGCTTCGTGTCCATCGCGGCCAAGGAGTTGATCAGCCACTTCGACGAGCTGCGCAGCGTCAAACTCCGGGTTGGCGCCCTGCCGCAGCACCCCAACAACGTGCTGAAATATTCGCTGACCTGGTCCACCGAGGGACTGATCAACGAGTATGGCAATCCCTGCCACGCGATCGCGGAGCGGCGCCTGGTCGAGGCTGCGCCGCTAGAAGGACTCGAGGAAATCGAGATCGACGGCACGCTGTACGAGGCGTTCAACACCTCGGGCGGCCTGGGCTCGCTGGGCGAGACCTACGGCGAGCGCTGCGAGCAGATGAATTACAAGACGATGCGCTATCCGGGGCATTGCGAGCAGATGCGCCTGCTGATGAATGACCTGAAGCTGAACCAGGATCGCGAAACGCTGAAGCGCATCCTCGAAAATGCCGTCCCGCAGACACTGCAGGACGTCGTGATCGTCTATGTCGCGGTCGCCGGCCGCCAGGGCGGCGAACTGCGCGAAGAGAACTACGTCAACAAGATTTACCCGCAGCAGATTTCCGGGCGACTCTGGTCCGCGATCCAGGTCACGACCGCGGCCGGCATCGCGGCGGTGGTCGACCTGGTGCTGGCAAAACCCGACAGCTTCCGCGGTTACGTGCGCCAGGAGCAGTTTCCGCTCCCGCAGGTGCTCGCGAACCGTTTCGGCGCCTGGTACCGGAATGGCGGCGACAAGAATATTTCGCGGCAGATGGTGGTCGAGGGCAAGGCAGGTCGCCAGCGCAGCATCGCGGGAGTCAGGTAATGGACAGGGAAAAGGTTCTCAGGGGACTCGGTCTTGCCGACGTCAATCCGGGCGCCTGGTGCGGCGACGGCTGGCTCGCATCTGCTGATGCGCCGCTGCTCAAATCGATCGATCCGGCGACCGGTGAAGTGATCGCTTCGGTGCGCACCGTAACCGAGGCCGACTACGAGCGCGTGGTCGCGAGCGCAGCCGCGGCCTTCCTGCAGTGGCGCGAAGTGCCAGCGCCGCGGCGTGGCGAGGTCGTGCGCCTGGTCGGCGATGCCCTGCGCGCGAAAAAGGACCTGCTCGGCAGTCTGGTGAGCCTGGAGATGGGCAAGATCAAGACCGAGGGCGATGGCGAAGTTCAGGAAATGATCGATATCGCCGATTTCGCCGTGGGCCAGTCGCGCATGCTCTACGGGCTCGCGATGCATTCCGAGCGCCCCGGCCATCGCATGTACGAGCAGTGGCATCCGCTCGGCGTCGTCGGAATCATCACGGCATTCAATTTTCCGGTGGCGGTATGGTCCTGGAACGCCTTCCTGGCAGCGGTGTGCGGCGACGTGTGTATCTGGAAGCCATCCCACAACACGCCGCTGTGCGCGATCGCCATGCAGCGCATCTGCAATGAGGTGCTGGTGCGCGAGAAGCTGCCGCCGGTATTCCAGATGTTCGTCCCGGCCGACAACGCGTTGGCCACGCGGCTCGTCGATGACCGGCGCGTCGCGCTGCTGAGTTTCACCGGCTCGACCAATGTCGGTCGCAAGGTCGGCGAGCGCATCGCCGCCCGGCTCGGCCGCAGCCTGCTGGAGCTCGGCGGGAACAATGCGATCATCGTCGATGAATTCGCCAATCTCGACCTGGCGGTGCCGGCAGTCGTGTTCGGCTCGGTCGGAACGGCCGGTCAGCGCTGCACAACGACCCGCCGCCTGCTGGTGCATCACACGCGGCTTGCCGAGCTGGAGCGGCGCCTGGTTGCGGCCTACCAGCAGGTAAGGATCGGCAATCCGCTGGACCCGCAGGTGCTGATGGGCCCGCTGGTCAGTCCCGCCGCGGTCCGGCAGTACCAGGCAGCGCTCGAGGACGTTCGCAGGCAGGGCGGGGAGCTCCTGTGCGGCGGTCGCGTGCTGCCGGGTCCGGGATTTTTCGTCGAACCCACGATCGTCCGGGCCAGGAATGACATGCCGGTGGTCCGTCACGAGACCTTTGCGCCGATTCTCTACGTCATCCCGTTCAGGACCCTGGAGGAAGCGATCGCGATCCACAACGACACGGATTACGGGCTCTCATCCGCGATCTTCACCGACCGCCTCCAGCATGCCGAGCGTTTCCTGTCGGTTTCCGGCAGCGACTGCGGCATCGCCAATGTCAATATCGGCACCTCGGGCGCCGAGATTGGCGGTGCATTCGGCGGCGAAAAGGACACCGGTGGCGGGCGCGAAGCGGGTTCCGACTCCTGGAAGGCCTACATGCGTCGCCAGACCAACACCATCAATTACTCCTCCGAGCTGCCGCTGGCCCAGGGAATCAGCTTCGATCTGGGTTGATCTCGCGCTCGACCAGCGCGTGGATCATGCGCGTGTAGCGCTCCGCCGTGATGAAGGTCCAGGCCCACTGCCGGTCGTAATCGGCATTCGGGGCAGCTGCCAGGATTTCATCCAGCGTCCTGCCCGCCTTCACCAGGTCGCGGATGCGGCCGCTCGTCGTCAGCAGCATGCGCCGGTACTCCGCGAGATCGGCGCGATTCGCCAAGGGCCCGTGACCCGGGATGATGCGCGTCTCGTCGTCGGCGATGGCGAGGATCCGGTCGAGCGCCGCGATGAGGCCCGCGATCGAGCCGCCGGAACTGATGTCGATGAAGGGATAGAAGCGGAAGAACAGGTCGCCCGCGTGGATCACATTGGCCTTGCGGAAGTGCACGAATACGTCGCCGTCCGTATGTGCGTTGGGCGTGTAGATGCCACGCACCTCGTCGCCGTTCAGGTGAAGGGAAACCGCATCGTTGAAGGTGACAACCGGGAGTGCCGCCTGCGGCGAGGCCGGTACGGCCCTTTGAATGAGACTGATGAATTGCTCGCTGTTCATCCGCGCGCGGACCTGGTCGTGCGCGATCAGCAGTGAGCCCTGCTGCGCCAGGTTTTCATTGCCGCCGGTATGGTCGCCGTGCCAGTGCGTGTTCAGCACGAAGCGGGGGATGCCGGCACCCAGCGCGCGCAGCGCAGCGATGACCGCAGGCGTCATCTGCGCGTACTCGTCGTCGATCAGGAACACGCCGTCAGCGCCGGTCGACACGCCGATGTTGCCGCCCTGCCCCATGAGCATGTAGATCCCGGGCGCGACCTGCTCGGTACGGACCGTGGGGTCCGGAGGCGCTGTCTGCGCGCTGGCGGCAAGCGCCGGAAGCAGGAGCCAGATCGTCAGCAGTTGTCGCGGCACGGTCCTCTCCTGCCCTGCCAGTGCGGGTTCCGCTTGTAGCAGACCAGCCTGTTATCATCAATGCCCGGAAGGAGATCCGCGCATGGGTTCGCGCCACCTGGTCATTGGCATGCTGGTAATCCTGCTGGCCGGCGCCGCCGTCAGCGTGGTCCCGGCAGAGACCGCGGAGTCTGACGCCGGGGACTCAGCGCTGGCAGGAACTGCCGTCCTGGTCGAGATCAAGGATGCGATCAGCCCCGCCACCCGGGAGTTTTTCCTGCGCACGCTCGAGCGGGCGGTGGATGGACAGGCCGCGCTCTTGATCCTGGTCCTGGACACACCCGGCGGCCTTTCCGATTCGATGCGCGACATGATCCAGGGCATCCTGAATGCGCGGATTCCCGTGGTGACCTACGTCGCCCCCTCGGGTGCCCACGCCGCCAGCGCCGGCACCTTCATCCTCTATGCCAGTCATGTCGCCGCCATGGCGCCAGGCACCAACCTGGGCGCTGCGACGCCGGTGCCGATCGGCGGATCGCCGCCGGAGCGGGACAACGGGAAGGAGGACGAGGGCAAGAAGGGTGACAAGGACAGCGAGGAATCCTCGCCGCCGGCATCAGCCATGGACCGCAAGGTGCTGAACGACTCGGTCGCCTATATCCGCAGCATCGCCGAGATGCGTGGCCGGAACCTGGAGTTTGCCGAAGCCGCGGTGGTCGAGGGCGCCAGCATCACGGCGACCGAGGCGCTCGCGCGCGGCGTCATCGAGCTGATGGCGGACGACCTGCCGGCGCTCCTGACCGCGCTCGACGGCCGCGAAGTCAAGTTGCCGACCGGACCGCGTGTACTGAAGACCAACGGAATCGTAGTCGAGCGGGTCGAAATGGACTGGCGCACGTCGCTCTTGTCGGTACTGACCAACCCGATGGTCGCCTACGGTCTGCTGCTGATCGGTCTCTATGGCCTGATGTTCGAGGGCTACAACCCGGGCGCCGTGCTGCCGGGCGTGGTTGGCGGTGTGTGCCTGCTGCTCGGCCTTTACGCCCTGCAGGTCCTGTCGGTCAATTTTGCCGGCCTGGCGCTCGTGTTCCTGGGCGTCGGCATGATGATCGCGGAGTTCTTCGTGCCCAGTTTCGGCGCACTTGGTTTTGGCGGGCTGGTCGCATTCGTGATCGGATCGATCGTGCTGATGGACACGGATTCGCCGGGCATGGCCTTGAGTCGCGGGCTGATCGGCGGAGTTGCGACGGTCGCCGGCACCCTGATGCTTGGTACCATATGGCTGGCAATGCGGGCGCGACGACGGCCGGTGGCAACCGGCCACGAGCAGATGATCGGGGATATCGCCGAGGCGGTCGAGTCCTTCAGCGGGAGGGGCCAGGTGCGAATTTACGGCGAGTTGTGGAATGCAGTCACCGAGAAGCCGGTGGCCGCGGGACAGCAGCTGCGCATTGACCGCGTGCAGGGGCTGACGCTCCACGTCTCGCCGATCGAATGACGGGAGAACAGAAATGACCTACGTTTTCGTTGCCTTTGGCGTCCTGCTGGCTGTGCTCGTGATCAATGCGATCAATATCCTGCGCGAGTACGAGCGCGGTGTCGTATTCACCCTCGGGCGTTACGCCGGCACCAAGGGGCCCGGGCTGATCGTCGTGTGGCCGATCATCCAGCAGATGGTGCGCGTGGACCTGCGCACGATCGTGCTCGATGTTCCCAAGCAGGACGTCATTTCGCGCGACAATGTGTCAGTCAAGGTCAACGCGGTCGTCTATTTCCGGATCGTCGACCCGGACAAGGCCATCATCCAGGTCGCGAATCCCTTCGAGGCCACCAGCCAGCTCGCCCAGACCACGCTGCGCTCGGTGCTGGGCCAGCACGAACTCGACGAGATGCTTTCGGAGCGCGAGCGGCTGAACGCCGACGTGCAGAAGATCCTGGACGCCTCGACCGACGCCTGGGGCATCAAGGTCTCGCATGTCGAGATCAAGCACATCGATCTCGACGAGACCATGATTCGTGCGATTGCGAAGCAGGCCGAGGCCGAGCGCACCCGGCGCGCCAAGGTGATCCACGCCGAGGGCGAGAAACAGGCTGCCGCGATGCTGGTCGAGGCCGCGACGCTGCTCGGAGCGGACCCGCGCGCGATCCAGCTGCGCTACATGCAGACATTGACGGAACTCGGCAACGACAGGAGCACGACGATCGTCTTCCCGATGCCGATGGACCTGCTTTCGCCGTTCGTGAAATAGCCCGGGCCTGCGACTGATCAGCGGCCCGGGAGCCGGACACTGATGCGGGCGCCGCCCAGGCGGCTTTCGCCGATCTCCAGGGTGCCCGAGTAAGCCGCCGAAATCTCGCGCGCGACCGACAGGCCGATGCCCTGCCCTGCCACGGTCTCATCGGCGCGCGCGCCGCGTTCCAGCACGCGCAGCCGTTCGGACGGCGGGATGCCGCGGCCGTCATCCTCGAAATCGAGCAGCAGCCCGGGCCGGCGCCAGTCGGCGGAAGTCCATGGCAGCGCGCGCACGGCAACCTCGCTCCTGCAGTATTTGCAGGCGTTGTCCAGGAGATTGCCCGCGAGCTCGAGAAAATCGCCGCTGTCGATCGGGTACGCAGTCCCCGGCGCGACCGCTGTCGTGATGACCGGTGCCTTGTCCCTGTAGACCTTGGCGAGCGCGACGCGCAGCTGCTCGAGAGGCTCCTGTACCGCCAGGTCCGTCATGACGGCGCCGGTGCCGCCGAACACCGCACGCTTCAACTGGTGCTGGACGATCTCCTGCATCCGGTCCAGCTGGCGCAGGCTCGATTCGCGGTCGTCTTGACCACTCTCGATGAGTGCGCGAAACGCCGCAAGCGGCGTCTTCAGGCTGTGGGCCAGGTTACCGAGGGTCGTGCGATACCGTTCCAGGCGTTTCCGGTCACCGGTCAGCAAGGCATTCAGATTGCCGGTGACGCCGGCGAGTTCGCGCGGCCAGCCGAAGCCGAGCAGTTCGCGACGGCCCGCCTCGATGTCCGCGATCTGGCTCTCGAGGCGGTCGAGCGGCTTCAGCGCGATGCGCAGCGCGACGCCGAGACCGGCGAGCAGCATCAGGCCGAGCACGATCGAGCCGGACAGCAGCCAGGCGCGCACGCGCGCGACCTCTGCGTACCAGGGTTCGAGACTCTCGGCGGCACGAATGATGAAGTCACGACTGCTGCCATCCTCGAGCAGCCAGCGGATGCCAAGCGAGAGGCCGAGCACGCGGGAGCCGTCGGCAAGCCTTGCGTATTCCACCCGGCGCTCACCGGCCGCCGGCGCCGCTGCAAGATTGAGGCCGCTGCCGAGTGCCGACGGCGAGCGCCAGCTCCCGCTTGAACTCACGATTTCAGCGTACAGACCCGAGCCCGGCGCGGCGAGCCGCGGCTCGGCGAGATTTTCCGGCACCAGCCGGCCCTGGTCGTCGATTTCGGCCGCCGCGATCAGTGCGATGACCTGCGCGTCCAGCACGTCCTGGCGCGCGCGCAGACCGAGATCGCGGTACATCGAATCGAGGCCCCAGGCGGAGACGCCGGCGGCGGCCAGCAGCAGGAGCGCCAGCGTCATCAGCAGCCGGATCTGCAACGACGGAGTTGGAGGCCCCACGATCAATCGCGCGCGATGCGGTAGCCGCGGCCCCTCAGGGTCTCGATCGGCTGTCGGTTCCCGTCCGGGTCGAGCTTGCGGCGCAAGCGCCCGATGAAGACTTCGATGGTGTTGCTGTCGCGCTCGAAATCCTCCTCGTAGAGCTTCTCCGTCAGCTCGTTCTTGGACACGACCTCGCCGGCATGGAGCATCAGGTACTCCAGCAATCGGTATTCAAAGGCGGTCAGTTCGATCGCGGCTCCAGCGACCCGGACCTCCTGGCTGCGGGTGTCGAGTTCGATTGCGCCGCTTTTCAGCATCGGCTGCGACCAGCCGCCGGAACGGCGCAGCAGCGCCTGCACGCGGGCGAGCACTTCCTCGAAGCGGAATGGCTTGGTGACGTAGTCGTCGGCGCCAGCGTCGAGCCCGGCCACCTTTTCCTGCCAGCTGTCGCGCGCGGTCAGTATCAGTACCGGGAACGCCTTGTCCGCCTTGCGCCAGGCGCGGATGGCCTCGAGGCCCGACTTGCCCGGCAGGCCGAGATCCACGACGGCAATGTCGATCGGGTACTCGTTGCCGGAGAATTCGCCGTCGACGCCGTCGGCTGCGAGGTCCACGACAAAACCTGCGCTGCGAAACTGCCGGGCCAGCGTTTCGCGCAGCGCGGGTTCGTCCTCGACGATCAGGAGGCGCACGCGGGTCTCAGCGTTCCTGGCCGGTTTCCGCGTCGATCATCACCTCGAAGACGCGGCCATCGGAGCCCAGCAACCGGATCCTGTATTCGATGCGGTCGCCATTGCGCTTCTCCTCCGCGCGTACGGCGCGCGCATCGTAACGCCGCTCGGCGCGAGCGACGGCTTCGTCCAGCGACAGGGCGGGCTCCGCCATGGACCGTTCCACGCCCCGGTCCCGTTCCGCGGCCAGCGCCACGCCGGACTGGACGGAACCGGCAGCCATGACCATGCCCAGGATCATCGATGGCCCGATTTTCGTCATCCGCATGGCGTCATTGTAATGTAACCCGAAAAACCCGGGCCGCCTGCGCGACCCGGGTGCCTGGCTCATCCGCGCGCCGGCCTCACGTCAACCCGTATCCGCACCCGCTCACCCGGGTCGTAAGGCATGCGTGTCGTGTATTCGCGGCCGGCATATTCGTAGGTCACGCGGTAACCGTCGATGCGCTCGTCCCAGCTGTCGCGGTAGTGGACTTCGCAGCGCTCGACCAGCCGTTCGCGACCGTAGTAATCGCCGTGACGCTGGTGCGAGAGATTGTTGCCGATCGCTCCACCGACCAGCACGCCTGCGATGCGCGCCAGATCACGGCCGCCACCACTGCCGATCTGGTTGCCGACCACGCCGCCGATCACGCTGCCGAGCAGCGTACTGCCGGCATGGCGGGGCGACAATGGGCCATCCGATTCATGAACCACTTCATCCCAGCATTCGCGAACCGGCTCGCTGTTCCGGACCCTGCGGCGTATCGGTTCCACGTCGACGACGCGCGCGTAGTCATAATCGCCGCCGCGGCGCTCTTGGCGATCGTAGCGGTCGCGGCCGCGATCATGATCAGCCAGGGCTCCGGCGGACGCGGCAGCGAGACCGACGGCAAGACCAGAAATCCACAGCTTGCGTAACATGGTGCGCCTCCTTGCATTGACACGCTGCCAATCTAGGGCCGCGACGATGAACCCGTCCTGAACGCGACGCGGGCCAGAAATCCCTAGGGAATCTCGGCCTTTGCGGCGACCCAGAGCTGGTCAAGCAGGGCCGGATCGGCGGCACCCGGGGCGAGGCCGCGGGCGGCCAGGGCCCGCTCGAGATGGGCGTAGCGGCGCTCGAATCGTTCATTCGCGCCGCGCAGGGCCGCTTCCGGATCGATTTCCAGATGGCGCGCGAGATTCACGACCGAGAACAGCAGATCGCCGAGTTCCGATTCCATCCGCTCGGGGCTTCCGTCGCCGGCCACGGCCCGGTCGAGTTCCGCGAGCTCCTCGTCAATCTTTGCCCGCGGCCCGCGCGCATCGGGCCAGTCGAAACCGGCGTCCGCAGCGCGCCGGCCGAGCTTGCGGGCACGTGAAAGGGCAGGCAGGGCCAGGGGGACACCGTGCAGTGCCCCGCTCCCGTGGCCCAGGGACTTGCGCTCCTCTGCTTTCAGCGCTTCCCAGACGCGGGATTGTTCGGCGGCGTCCTCGACGCGACTGCCTCCGAATACGTGCGGGTGGCGCCGCGTCAGCTTGTCGCAGATCGCGTCGACGACATCGTCAAATCGAAACACACCCTGCTCACTCGCGAGCCGCGCGTGGAATACGACCTGGAACAGCAGGTCGCCGAGTTCATCGCGCAGCGCCCGCATGTCCTCGCGCGCGATCGCATCGGCGACCTCGTAGGCTTCTTCCAGCGTATGCGGCGCGATCGAGCGGAAATCCTGCTGCAGATCCCAGGGACAGCCCGCAGCCGGGTCCCGCAGGCGCTCCATGATCGCGAGCAAACGCTCAATCGCCATGGAGCGGTGTCCCGCCGAGCAATTCGCGCAGTGTCAGGATCATTCCAGCCGTCGCACCCCAGATCCTGTGTCCACCCCAGGGCAGGTCCAGAACCTCGAGATCCTCCTCGCCGATCCGGTGCATGCGGCGCGCGTGCGTCGCAGGATCCAGCAGATGACGGAGTGGCGCTTCGAAGGTCCCGGACACTTCTGTGGCATCCAGCGCCAGCTCGAATCCCGGGCGCACCAGACCCACGACCGGGGTCACGCGATAGCCACTGATAACGGCGTGATCCGGCAGGCAGCCGATCACTTCGACGAACTCGCGCTTCAGGCCGATCTCCTCCTCGGTTTCGCGCAGCGCAGCGGCGACGGCATCATGATCGCCTGGCTCCAGCCGGCCGCCGGGAAATGAAATCTGGCCAGGGTGGTGCGCGAGGTTGCTGGCTCGCTGCGTCAGCAGCAGATTCAGCTCCTCACCGCGATCAACCAGCGGGATCAGGACGGCGGCCCGGGTCGAAAGCGGCGGCAGCCAGGCGCGCAGGCGCGCCATGGCCGAGGGCGAAACGCCGCCGACGCGCAGATCGGATTCCGCGTACCGGCAGCCGCTCAGTCGGC
>JBAQWM010000027.1:0-9297 GCA_049298915.1 Steroidobacteraceae bacterium
GGTTTGCGCCGTGCGGCGTAGCTGCCGGCCAGAGCGCCGCCGAGCGCGATGCCGATGAGGAATGTCGCCAGCATGATGATGAAGGCATAGGTCGACGAGCCGATCACCAGCGTCAGGACACGTGTCCAGGCCACCTCATAGATGAGCGCCGCCATGCCTGAGAAAAACAACACCGCGACCGCAAAGACTGCGCGGACGGACCATACGGATCCATTGGTCGCCAGCTTTTCCGCATGTCCCGGCTCCGATGCTGCCGTCGGAGCCAGGCGTATCGGGCGCATCCGGTAGGCGATGACGAAAATGCCGATATTGACCAGGCCCGCCGCAATCAGGAGCGCCCTGATCCCCATCAGTTGCAGCAGCAATATCCCCGCAGCGAGCGTGCCGATCACCGCGCCCAGGGTATTGACGAAATACAGTCTCGAGATGGACCGGGCGACATTTGAGTCGCCCTCGCCCGCGCGCAGGAACACCTTGGACAGTACCGGCAGGGTTCCGCCCATCAGGATGGTCGGTGGCAGCAAGAGCAGCGCAGACAGCGCGAAGCGCTGCAGCGCTGCCTCCCAGAAAGCGGGCGCTGCCTGATCGTTGATCGCGAGATAAAGTTGCTGGATGCCGGCGAAAATCAGCGGCGTCGCCATCGCCAGCAGGCCGATGAGCAGTTCCAGCCAGGCATAGAAGCGCACCGGCTCCGCCGCGCGGTCCGCGCGCCTGCCAAGCAAGGCGGCGCCGATTGCGAGCCCGCCCATGAAGACGGCGAGCACGGTGCTCACCGCAAGCATGGTGGAGCCGAAAAACAGGGTCAGAAGACGCGTCCAGACGACCTGATAGACGAGCGCAGTGGCTCCCGAGCACAGGAACAGGATCTCGAGCTTGCGATGCGGCGTCAGGTGCATGGGCAAGAGCCGCCTGATTACGGTAATGGCGCGTGTTCCCTGCCGTGGCAGCTCAGGTAACACTGACCGCTGTAAACGCCGGTGTCCTCGTAGTACAGCCTGCCCATGCTGTCCGGCTGCACGATGTTCAGATCAAAGTTGATCAGGTGCGCATTGTTGACGGCATTGCCCTGGCTCGAGCTGACGCCGTGCGGATCATGGCAGGCGGAGCAAGGGGTGTTGCTGGTCACGATGTGGAGGTAGTGCGTGCTGAAGCTCTGGTCGGCGAGAATGCTGGCGCGGCTATGGCAGCCATAGCAGAGTTCGTATGCGCCCGGACTTTCCGTGGTGTTGTCCGCAGTCAGGTAATCGCCGGCCAGCAGATAGGGCTGGCTCGAGCCATGCGGTCCACGCGGCCCGAAGCTGTCGTCGTTGTTGTGGCAATCGGTGCAGGAAGTCCGGCTGGACGTCGTCAAGGGCGGCAGCAGGCTCGGCACATTGGGATTCACGCCGACCGCCGTCACCGGGTGGAACGAGGGATTGGCAGCATCGAATTCCAGGCGCGTATTCAGCTGCGGGATCTGGCGGCTGATGGAGAGGCTGGTGCTGACATTGTTGTCGCCATGGCACTTGTAGCAGATTTCATACTCGTACTGGGAATCGCTGACTGCGAGGCCGGACGCGTCGATTCCGCTGACGCCCTTGGTAGCGCCGGACACGAAGGGCGCGCCGAGCGAGGGCGTGGCATTCGACTGGTGCGGGTTATGGCAATCGGCGCATTCGACATGCGTCGGCACGCCGCTCTGGCTGAAGTCCTCCGCGGGGTCGTGCACGCCCGCGTAGTTCTGCACGAAGTGTCCGTAGACCTTGGTCAGTTCATCGCCGATGTCCTTGGTCGCCACGTTGCCGGTATGGCAGACCAGGCAATTGTCTTCCTCGATGGCGTAGTTCAAGAGCCGCTCATGACCGCCTGCCGCGTGCGATACGTGGCAGCTGCCACAGGCGTTCTCCGCCACCGACTCGTAGGTCGAATTCGGCCAGGGGTCGGCGCCGGTGCTGTTCCATTGTGCGTTTGAGAGCGCATGCCCGCCGAGCGGCCAGCCATCCACGGCATGGCAGCTGGTGCACAGGGCGGAGTACTGATTGCTCATCACCAGGAACTTGCCAAAGAGGTCATCGTGCGGGTCATGACAGGCGGTGCACTGCAGTTCGCCATTCCCGTCCAGCCGCACCTCCGTCGGCAGGTTGAGCGGGTCGGTCAGTTCCGGGTTGCTGGCGGCGAGAGCGCTGTCGTAGGGGAACGACACCGGGTGATCGTCCGACAGATCGGAACCGAGCTTGCCGCGTCCTTCCGGTATGAAGCGGACACCGCCTTCGAAGGGCACTTCGGCGGGTCGATTCAGGAGTGCGCCCATGGCGACCGTGCCGTCATGGCAACTCAGGCACAGCTTGGAGGCGCCGGTCGGCTGCCCCACCGTGGCGTGCAGCGTGGAGCTCTCATACGGGATGTAGTTGGTCGTCGTAGCCAGCCGGTTCCACAGATAGGGGGTGTCGCGTCGCGTGTTGTGAGGCGCGTGGCAGAAGACGCAGACCTCGCCTTCGGTGGTCGATTTCACCGGTCCGGGTCCGGAGATCGACAGGTTATGGCGGCTGTCCAGGATGCTTGCCAGCGGCATGCTGTCCGGGGTACCCAGGACTGCCAGCCCGAGCACGATCGCGCCGATATGCCGTGGCGTGATCCTCATGGCAGTCTCCCATCCGCCAGATACTGGAATACCTGGACTCGCTTGTTGTAGGAGTCCGAAACATAGATGCGGTCGCGGCTGTCGATGAATATGCCGGACGGCAGCCAGAACTCACCGGGTGCCTGGCCCGGCTGGCCGAATGCCATCAGGAGCCGCCCGTCCCGATCGAACACCTGGACATTGTCGAACAGCGCGTCGACCACATAGACGTTCCCGTCGCTGTCGACGGCGATACCCTTGGGCCTGGCGAATTCACCGGGACTGTCGCCCGGCGAGCCGAAGGCGCGCATGAACCCGCCCTTTTCATTCAGGATCTGGATCCGGAAATTCAGCGCGTCGGTCACCAGCACCTGGCCGTCCGGCGTCACGACGATGTGCGTAGGAGAGTGAAAGCTCCCTGCTTCAGTGCCCTCGCCGCCGATGATGCCCTTGAACTCATGGCCGGGCAGACCGTAGCGCAGGATGCCGGGATTGAGCGCGTCCACCACCAGCAGTTCGCTGGTTGCCGCATTGACCGCCACTCCGGTGGGGCGCTGCATGTCGCCGCCGCGGATCTCCCCCACCAGTTTTGCCCCGCCCTCGGCGAAGACCCAGACCACTGCCGCCGCCGTATCCGTGACATACACAAGGCCACTGCGGTCGTCGATCGCGATGCCCACGGGCGAGACCAGCGCCGGCTCGCGCTCCGGGAACAGACGGTACTTGCCGGCCCGCTGGTCGTAGACGTGGACCTTCCTCAGGAAATTGTCGACCACGTACAGTCGACCCGCCGCGTCCACGACCAGACCATGGGGACTGATGACAGGCGTCGACTGCTTGCCGGACAGGAAGCGCAGGAAGCTGCGCAGGGCGCCTTCCCTGATGCCGATGTCGGCAGGCTCAGAAATGGTGTCGACGAAACTGATACGCGGAGTTTCGGGCGCGCTCGGCCAGACGATGACCGGGCTCGGCGCACGCTCTGTCGCGGCACGGCTGGCGCAGCCGGAATTGAGTCCGGCGAGACCTGCCCACAACAGGACCCACAGCCAAGCTCGCATCGGATGTTTGTGATTCATCAGAACATGTCCCGTCGCACGCTCAGGAATACGGAATGCAGATCGCGGGTCTGGTCGATGTTCTCGTCCTCCTGGCGCAGAAAGCGGTACGAGATATCGGCCCGCCAGACGCCATGGAGCCATTCCCATCGCGCTGAACCACCCTTGTCGGTGGTGTTGACCGTATCGCCCTCGATCACATTGTAAAGGCCCTCGATCCGCAACCTGCTGCGACTCGACATGCGCCACTGCAGTTCAGTACGGAAACCGTAGAAATCCTCGTCGCTGTCGGTGTCCTTGAAATGCGTCTTGCCGGAGTAGGCCGAGGCGCCGAGGAATAGCCGGTTCGACGGCCGGAATCTCAGGGTCTCCTCGATCCGCCAGCGCCTGAGGGAGATGCCCGAATTCTGGTCCGTGTCTTCGTACAACGCCCGGGTCGTGCTCCATTTCCAGTCCACGTCGGTGTCAACGATGTGCGTGGAACTCGCGTTCAGGAAAGGTGGCGGCGTGCCGCCCCGGAATTCCTGGTCGGACACGGAGTAGCGGTAGGCAACACGCCAGGCGTTCCACAGATAGAATCCGACACCGTAGCTTTCGGAATCGGTGGCTTCGTCAAAGGCCGGATCGCTCAGGAATGTGTAATCCACCAGGACCGTCTCGCCATCCGCGATCGCCCCGAGCGGTACGCGGCTGATCCTGACCGAGGTGCCGATCGACTGCAGCGTGTAGTCCAGGCCCAGGACGTACACGGTGCTGCCGTCGGCACTGGTGACCACCACGGTGGCGAGATCCACATTCTCGTTGTTCAGCAAGCTGATGTCGGCAGTCCGGAGCACATGGGACTCATCGAATACCCGCACATCCACATTGCCGAAGGCCCGGTTGGTGGCCCGGTAGTCCTGGGACATGTTGGCGAACAGCATGCCGCCCGGGATGCTGCGCTGGTAACTCATGCTGAGGTTGCCGCCGACGCTGTCCTCGCCCTGGGAATCGCGGTCGCCGCTCAGGGTGACGGTCGTAAACAGGTTTTCGTACAGTGAATGCGACAGGCCCACGCTCGCGAGGGAGCGGTTGACGGCCAGCGTATCGAACTCGTCCCGGGTGTATTGGAAGTTGTAGTGGCTGCTGAGATTCTCCCGGTGCCGCCAGTTCAGCGTTTCGGACATGCTGAGGCCGGAAACCGCAGTTTCGGTCAATGGCGCGCCGGCGACAGTGGACGAATCGATCTGCGAATCGCGGTAACTGAACAGCGAGGCGAGCAGGACCCGCTTGTCCGGCGTGAACCAGGCATTGTTCAGCAGGTTGGCGTACTGGTTCTCGGTTCTGGTCGTCGATCCCAGGCTGGTGCGGTCCTGGGTCACTTGCGAGGCGGCGAGCCGGGTGTCATTGCTCGCCCGTTCATGCCGCATATGCAGGCGAAATTCCTCGCGGTCCTCGTCCGAGTCGTAAAAGCCGGTCTGCTCTGAGACGCTGTTGGAGTAGGCAAGGATCGTCGGCAATGCCGGATACTTGAGCCGGAGTGTCGCGCCGTAGGCCTCGGTTTCGAAATCAGAGCGGGTGGCCAGGTTGCTGGTCAGCTCCGAGGTCTGGCGTCGCGCGTACAGATCGAGCGTGTAAGGCTTGGCCGGAAGCAGGCTGGCCTTCAGGCCGTAGCCCAGGAGCACGCTGTCACTGGTGCGTTCGCTGCCGGTATCCGGCCGGTCCTGCGCCTGCTGCCATTCCGGGGAAAGTCGCAGGCTGAAAGTGAGCGCGCCGGGATCGTAAAACCAACCCGCCGATTCGAGGTCGAGGCGCTCGCGCATGACCGCTGACTCGTTCTTGGTGGAGATGAAAGGCCCGACCCGCTCTTCCGACTCGAAGCGGTAGGACAGATCGAGACCGAGTTTTGGCGGGTCGACCGCGAGCTGCTGGCCGAGGTATTCCGCATGGGCGATCTGGGCCAGCAGCGCCAGCCCGCTCAACGAGATTGCGAGCCAGACCAGCGACAATAGGCGTCGGTGCCTGCGATCAGCGTTGCCGGCCAATTGCGCTTTCATCACCATGCCTCGATGGAATCCACCACCAGCAGGCGGCTGTCCTTGCCCACATGAGCGGTGTGACAGCTGACGCAGTCGCTGCGGTCCTGGTGTTCGGGCAGGCTGTGGTTCATGCCGTCCGCATGGCAGTCGGCACACAGTGCATCGGGGGCTTTTGCCAGCATGAACTGCTCCGGGCCGGCATGCGGGTTGTGGCAGTCGATGCAGAGACCTGTGCCCACCGGCGCGTGCACAAAAAGACCGGCCGCAGCAGCCTGAGCCAATGAGGTGCCTTCGTGGCAACCTGAACAATCCTCGCCCAGGGGCGCGAGTCTCGCGCCGGACATGCTGGCGGTCTGGCCGAAGCCGGTCTGCGCCTGCTCCATCCGGCCGAAGCCCCGAATCTCGCTGCCGCTCGAGGGCTCGTGGCACAGATCGCAGGCATTCACGGCGTACGGCCCATGACTGAAAGTGGTTGGGGCGATCACGAGGGCCTTCCTGGCGGGGACCAGGGCCAGCACGGCCTCGGACCCTGCCCCCTCGGCGGGCGTCGCGCCCGGCGCTGGCACGCCGGTAAAGAAGAAGTTCAGGACTTTCTGGCCGGCCGCCGTACCGGCGCAGCCGGCGATTGCCGTGCAGGCGAGACTGGCGGCGAGCCACAGGAGCAAGGCCCGACCAGTCTTGCGCATTCCGGTTTGCCGACTCAGGTTTCCCACGGTGTTCCGGCCTAGGGCCGGCCCTCGGCTTCCGCGGCGGCTGGCGCCGCGACTGCAGGCTTTCGGTCGATCGCCGGCAAGGGCGCTCCGATCCATTCGCCAAAGCCGTAGACATTGATTTTCCTGGGCCCGAGCAGGTTGCCGACATAGACCAGGTATTCGACCTTGAAGTTTTTGTCGACGTACTGGCTGAAGTACTCCACGTTGTCATAGTCGATGTGGAGTCCCGCAGGCAGATACATGCTGCCGGCATGAGGACCGAAGCCACCGAAAAACAGCATCAGGTCGGTCGATTCCGGGTCGAAGATCTGCGCGTTCTCAAACGCTCCATCCACGACATAGAGGTAACCGGACCGGTCCAGGTCAATGCCCTTGGGCCGGGCAAGGCCGCCCAGGGTGTCGCCCTGGTAGCCGAAAGACTTGATGTAGTTGCCCTCGGGATCGAGTTTCTGGATGCGGAAACTGAAGGCATCGTTGACGTACAGATTGCCCGCTCGATCGACTCTGACGTGTGTAGGACGATTGAACTGGCCGTCTGCGACACCCATTTCGCCGATGGTCTTCAAGGTCTTGCCGCTTTCCCGATCCACTACGAGGACCGCGGACTTGCCGAAGTCGAGCACATAGAGCCGGTCCTGGAATACCGCCACGTCCAGCGGCCGCTCGAACTGCCCGGCTTCGCCGTAGGTCCGCACGAACTGGTTGGTGCTGTCGAATACCAGGATCTGCTTGCGCCCCGCGTCCGCGACGTATATCAGGTCATCATCCGAGACAAAGAGACCCATGGGATCTTCCAGCGCAGCTTCGCGTTCGTCCTTGACCAGGTCGAGCTGTTTGCCGGCGAGGTCAACGATGACAATCTTGCGCAAGGTGCGATCGAGAACGTAGATCCTCCCTTTGCTCGAGGCGATTGCCTGCGGCCGCGCAATCTGCTTCATTGCCCGGCGCTCTCCGATCAGCCAGCCCTTGAAGCCGGAATTGCTCTTGCCTCCGACATCTTCCTCGGTGGTGATTGATTGCAGGAACTGCAGTTTCGGCGCCGCGGGCAGGGGCGGGAAAAAAACGGCCCCGGTCCGCTCCGGTGTGCTGGCACAGCCGTTCAGCACGGCGGTGGCGCAAACCGCCAACAAGACATTTCTCACGGTCTGGTTCCTCCAGCGCTCTGGTCGTTCGCCGTCTTTTCCGCGCCGGTCCGATCGGCGAGCTGTGCCGGGTCGCGCGCCTTCTGCGGCTCGGTATTGCAGGCCTGCTGCAACTCGTCTGCCGTGGCATCACTGCCCTCGCGCGGCGTGGTGCGCAGGGCAACAGGCTCCGGCACACAGCGGTCGTATCTGAGGGGGATGTGACAACCGGTGGCGCAGCTCCCGCCGGTCTCGGTTGCCTGGAATTTCACCGGCACCAGTTCGCTGCCGAACTGGAATTCCCTGATGATCAGGCGTTGCTGGTCGGATCCGTGCGCGGTGTGGCAGGCGCCGCAACTACGGCCCTTGTCCCGGTTGGTATGCCGATGGTGCAGATTGAGGTTGCCATTCCTGAAGCGCGTGTCACTCAGGGTCCGCGCCGCTTCGAATGCCGTGCTGGCGTGGCAGTGGAAGCACAGGCTGTAAACCCTGGTCTGATAGCGCGCGTAGGTGCCTGCAGGATAGGCCTCTCCAAGCAGCCGCGGGGCCGCAGACATATGCGGTTCATGGCATTCGTTGCATTCGCCCTTGGCGAAGGGCGGATGCTGCAGGTCCTGCTTGAGTTCGAACATGGGCCTGGTCGCGGGCAGCAGGCGGCCCTTTTCGTCCTTCTGCTCGGTGGCGTGACAATCGAAGCACAGCTCAGGCTGGGCCTTCGTCAGCAGGCCGGCTATCTCGGACTGGTGCGGTACATGGCACTCGTCGCACTCGCCTTCGGTCACCGGTCCGTGCAGCACTGTGTCGTGGAATTCCTCCGGCAGGTGGCAGGCTTCGCACTGATCGGCAATGCGTATCGGTGCCGCCTTGAACGCGTGCCGGTTGGGCGCGGCGGGCTCATGACATTCGGTGCACCTGAAGCCGTTCTTGGCAGGGCTGTGCACGTAGCTCATGGTGCCGAACTCCTGGTGGCAGGAGTCCATGCAGGTGGCTTTGGTGTCGATGATTTCGGGAGCCGTTGCGGCGGCGGCATTCAGCCAGAGCAGTGCAAGTGACATTGCGGCTGCAATCCTGATTGCCCGGGCGCGGGACAAGGCCTTGGCATGGTTTCGATCCATCATGGTTTGCCGCTCTCGCCTGCCTCGGGTCTCACCCCCGTGCAGAGAATCCTTCAAACCGGCGACCAGATACTGTTAAATCGGTCCCAGATTGGACGATCCTGAACTGCGGTTCGGCAGGACTGGGCAGGCTGTCGAACAACAAAAAGGAGGGGGTGACTTGACGCCACCCCCTCCTCTCAGACATCGGCCCGTGGGCCAAAACGATTACTTGATATGGCAGGTCAGGCACAAGCCAGATGCCACACCGCCCTGCGCCACGGTCTGAGCTTGCCTCAGCATGTGTCCACTCGGCGCGATGTTCGTGCTGTGAACATCGTGGCAGGTTGAACACTGGACCTTGCCGTCGTCCAGCGTGGAGGCCACGGTACGGCCGCCGATCCAGGTCTGGACCGCCGGGTCGTTGAAGGCCACGCCGATCTCACCGGCCGGGAACTGGATCGATAGCGGATGCGTCATTCGCAGGTCGATATTGGCGCCGTCCAGGAAGGCAGAGGTCTCGTAATCGACGTCATAGCCCCCTGCGGAGTCGTCGAACCAGATCGCGGCAGTTGCATACTTGTCGTAGGTGTCGATGGCCACCGTGCCGTCGTGGCAGGCCAAGCACAGCTTGGAGGTGCCGTCCGGCTGGGCCGACTGCACACCGGTCAGTGTCGAGCTCCAGGTGCTGTCGTAC
>JBAQWM010000028.1:0-2712 GCA_049298915.1 Steroidobacteraceae bacterium
CCCTTCGCGCCGGCCGCCAGATTGCCGCGGTGGTCGGTGGCGCCGGGCATGCGCGCCAGCACCTGCGGCACCGGCTCGCCATCGACCAGCAGGATGCGCGCGTCCCCGGTTTCCGCGATCTCCGGCAGGTAGCGCTGCACCATCGCGTAGCGCCGTCCGTAATCCGTCAGCGTCTCGAACACGACCCTGGCGTTCTTGTCGCCGGTGGCCAGCGCAAATATGGAGTGGCCACCCATGCTGTGCAGCGGCTTGCAGACGATGCGGCCGTGTTCGGCGAGAAAGGCCTGCATGCCGTCCATGTCGCGCGTGATCAGGGTCGGCGCGCAGCAATCCGGAAACCAGGCGGTGTAGACCTTTTCATTCATGTCGCGCAGGCCCTGCGGGCGATTCACGACCAGCGTTCCTTCGGCTTCGGCGCGCTCCAGCAGATAGGTCGTATAGATGTATTCCAGGTCGAATGGCGGGTCCTTGCGCATCAGCACGGCATCCATGCCTGCGAGCGGGCGTACCACCGCCTCTCCGATGCGATACCATCCCTTCCCTTCGCCGATGACTTCGAGCGGCCGCAGGCGGGCGATGGCGCGCCCGTCGCGCAGCCACAGATCGGACTGTTCGAAGCACCAGGTCGCGCAGCCACGCCGGGCCGCCGCGACCAGCATTGCGATGGTGGAATCCTTGGCAGGCTTGATGGATTCGAGCGCGTCCATCAGCACGGCAAGGCTCGGGCGGTCTCGCATCAGGACGGCTCCGGCCGATTGACGGGAATGTGACGTGGATACTGCACGTTGGGGGGCCTCGTCATAGTACACCTGTCGATGGTCCCGACCGCCTGCCGGACCGGGTCACGACGTGGCAGGGGGGCGGACCGATATGTTAAAAGGAGGCAGCTCCGACGTGGAAACCGAGGGCGTCTCCAGGCGAGCATAATTAGCGCCCGGCGGGAGCAGCGCCGGGGCCGGAGGTACCCGATGGAAACTGCAACGGCCGTCAATGACGGACATCGCCTTGACGGGCTGAAAGTCCTGGTCATCGACGACAGCAAGACGATTCGCCGGACGGCGGAGACTCTGCTGGCCAAGGAGGGTTGCGAGGTGTTCACTGCCGTGGACGGCTTCGACGCGCTGTCGAAGATCGCGGACCATCAGCCTGACATCGTTTTCGTGGACATCATGATGCCGCGCCTGGACGGCTATCAGACCTGCTCGCTGATCAAGCACAGCAAGGTATTTCGCGCGACCCCCGTGATCATGCTGTCCAGCAAGGACGGTCTGTTCGACCGGGCGCGTGGAAGGATCGTGGGATCCGAGCATTATCTGACGAAGCCCTTCACCCGCGACGAACTCCTGTCGGCGATCGAACAGCATGTCAGCCGGTAATATGACGGCGAGCCGGGAGAAAAGGCAATGGCGCTGATCCTGATCATCGACGACTCGCCGACCGAAGTATTCCAGATGCGCCGCATGCTCGAGAACCACGGTTACGAGACCGATTCGGCCGCGGACGGCGCGGAAGGAATCCGCAAGGCGCGCGAGATCCGTCCCGACCTGATCCTGATGGACATCGTGATGCCGGGTGTGGACGGATTCCGGGCGACCCGCACATTGGCGAATGATCCCGCGACCCGCGCGATTCCGGTCATCATGGTATCGAGCAAGAGCCAGGAGTCGGACCGCTACTGGGGCATGCGCCAGGGCGCGGTGGATTTCCTGGTCAAGCCGGTCACACCGGCGCAGCTGGTGGAGAAAGCGCAAGCGGCGCTGCTGACGGGCTGAGCGGATGCAGCCTGAGCCGACCCTGAGGGCACTGCGCGACCGGCCTTTCGAGTTGCTGCTGGCGCTGGAGCAACGGGCGCGCGATGTCGCGGCCGGCGCGCGCGATAGTGCGGCGGGCCAGGAATGGATCGGCGTAGCATTCCGTATGGGCGGGGAGACGTTCCTTGTCGCGCGTGACGAGGTGCGCGAGGTCATGGGTGTGCCGGCGCCGATCACGCGCGTGCCCGGGGCACGGACGTGGATAAGCGGGCTGGCGAATGTGCGCGGCCAGTTGCTGCCGGTGATCGATCTGAAACAGTATTTCGGCAGTGGGGAATCGGTGGCGGGGCGGAATACACGCGTGATCGTCGTCAACCACCGCGAGGTGCCGGCAGGCCTGATCGTCGACGAGGTGCTGGGATTCCGGCGCTTTGCCGAGCGTGAATTCGCGCCCGAGGCAGTGCCGACGATGATCCGCTGTGAACATTACCTGGCGGGTACATTCAGGCGCGGCAGCGAAGCCTGGCCTGTCCTCAGCCTGCGGACGCTTGTCGAGAGCCCGGCATTCCTGCACGGTACTTCGTAAGCTGGGGCGTGGTGAAGGAACAACTGGATGGGCAACCTGCCTGAGAGGCGACGCGCCTCGAAGTGGATACCGGCGCTGCTGTCAGGCGGCCTGCTGCTGTCGTTGCTGGCGGCGGCATTGCTGCTGCTGTCCGGCCGGACCCAGCAGCAGGAACGCAGGTACGGCACACACCTGGCGGAACTCACCGTCCTGGCGGGCGCACTGCCGGCGCAGGCGGCAGCCGCGGGTCGTGGCGAGGACGCGGCTTTCGAAAAGCTCGCCCGCTCGCGGGTACGGCTCGAGAAGCTGCTGGCCGAGATTGAAGAAGGCCGAGCGCCTGTCGCAGTGCTCTCGAGCCCGAGCGCGCGGCGGCTTGGCGGCGAGCCGGGCTGGAGC
>JBAQWM010000029.1:0-1674 GCA_049298915.1 Steroidobacteraceae bacterium
TCTGTAACAAAGCTCCTCTAGAGTACCCGCGTCAAGCTAAAACACTGGCCGGTACTGGAGGACTCGTGATGTACAGAAACGCCCTGATTGCGGCTGTTGCGGTGCTTGCGGCGGTCGCCCCCGCCCATGCGCAGACCGCGCGCGACTACATCAGCATCGTCGGCTCCTCGACGGTGTTTCCATTCACGTCCACGGTCGCCGAGCAATTCGGCCGCGCCAGCCGTTTCAAGACCCCGAAAGTGGAGAGCACCGGCACCGGCGGCGGCATGAAACTGTTCTGCGCCGGCATCGGCGTGCGGCATCCCGATCTCACGAATGCATCGCGGCGCATCAAGGCCTCCGAACTGGCTGACTGCAGGAAGAACGGCGTCGGCGAGGTGATCGAGATCAAGGTGGGATTCGACGGCATCGTGCTCGCGAATGCGAAGGCCTCGCCGGTCTATCGGCTCACCCGGAAAGACATCTATCTGGCGCTCGCAAAGCAGGTTCCCGATCCTGCCGCGCCGACCAGGCTGGTCCCGAATCCATACACGAGCTGGAAAGACGTGAACCCGGCCCTGCCTGCGGTGCGCATCGAAGTGCTCGGGCCGCCGCCGACCTCGGGCACGCGCGACTCCTTCCTCGAGATGGTGATGGAGCCGGGCTGCACGAGTTTTGCCTGGCTGAAGGCGCTCAAGGACGTGGACGCGGGGCGCTACCAGCGGGTGTGCACGACCATTCGCGAGGACGGCGCTTTCGTCGAGGCGGGCGAGAATGACAACCTGATCGTGCAGAAACTGGGCGCAAACCCCGATGCGATCGGTATATTCGGCTACAGTTTTCTCGAGGAAAACCTCAGCATCCTGCAGGGTTCGACGATCGAGGGCATCGCCCCCGGGTTCGAGACGATTTCAGACGGCAGGTATCCGATCGCGCGCGCGCTCTACGTTTATGCAAAGAAGGCGCATGTCGGCGTGATTCCCGGCATGCAGGAATTCCTGGCCGAATACACCAGCGAAAAGGCCGCCGGCGACGAGGGATATCTGGCCGACAAGGGCCTGGTGCCCGCCCCGCGGGCGGAGCGCGAAAAAGTCCGCCGTGACGCCGCCACGCTGGTGACGCTGAAGGGTGTATGAAATGACTGGAAGAAGACCCATGCGAAACATCATGACAGTCTGCGCTCTCTGCCTGCTCCTGATTGCGCCCGGCGGGGCGCTCGCGGCGACGTCGGAACAGGATCGCGCCGAAATCGCCGAACTGAAGCGGCAGGTCGCCGTGCTGCCAATGCTGCTCGCCCGTATCGAGCAGCTCGAGCAGTCGAATGCCGCATTGCAGAGCCAGCGTCAACCCGCGGACGCTGGGCTCGAGAACCGCGTGGCGGCGGTCGAACGCGCCAATGACCTGCAGACCGACCGCATCGCGCAGGGTCTCGCATCCGCGAATGACATGGCGTGGGCGCGCAACATCAAGTGGAAAGGCGACCTGCGCTACCGCAACGAGTCCTTCGACATCGACGGCACGACTTCGAATCGTGTGCGCGACCGCCTGCGCGTGCGATTCGGCCTCGAGGCAAAGGTCAGCCCGACGCTCCTGGTCGGCGTCGAAGTCGCGACCGGCGAAGGGCGCGACGCACGATCGACCAACTCGACGCTCGACAGCGCCAACCAGCACGAGGAAATTGGCCTCGATCTAGCC
>JBAQWM010000030.1:0-10819 GCA_049298915.1 Steroidobacteraceae bacterium
CAGCAGCAGTCCGACCAGGGCGATCGCGGAACTGTAGTTGCCCATGAAGCGCCCGATGAATTCCGCCTGCGCGCCGGGAGCTTTCTCGCGCGCGACGTCCAGCAGCCAGTTCGACAGCACGTAGTCACCGGTGGAAGTGATCCAGTTGAGCAGCACGACCAGGGCCGCGATCCCGATCAGATAGCGACTGCGGCCGATCAAGGCGAATCCACCGAGCCAGAGACCGGCGCGGCCCGTGTCGCGACCGCCGGCCTGGAGGCCACCGGACGGCGCGCTGCGCGAGGCGGCGGGTACGGAATTCCGCGCTCGTTCGCTGACGCCGAGCGCGCCGGCCAGGATCGCTGCGGAGGCGAGCATCAGGCCGTAGGGTCCGAAGGTCTCGAAACCGGCTGCCGCCAGGCGCGAGCCGATCAGCGCGCCGGTGGATACGCCGATCGCGATGACGCTGAACAGCCGCTGGCCGCACTCCACGCTGAAGAGATCGGTCGCGAATGCCCAGAACTGCGCCACCGCCATCACGGCGAAGATGCTGCACCAGACGAAGAATACGAATCCAAATTGCAGGCCCGCCTGACCGAGCGCGAAGAATACGACCAGATTGAAGGCAAAGAAGGCGATGACGCGCCGGAACACGAGGCCAGGCGGCGCGCTGCGGACCAGGAGCCCGTAGGCCGGGATGATCGCGATCAGGAGCAGGGCCTGCACGCCGACCGCATAGCTCCTGAGTTCAGCGCTGCCTTCGGTCAGGATCAGCGCTTCGCGCACCGGACGAATCAGGTAGTAGGCCACCATCAGCAGGAAGGACTGGAGGCACAGCATCACGATGCAGCGGCCCTCGCCTGCCCGCACCTTCGTGAACAGGTACAGGAACCTTTCGGTGCCGCTCAATTGCCGCGCATCGCCCATGACTGCTGCTCTTGTCCTTCAGGTGGCTGGTGAGAAAGACGCCCGGCGGGGAACGCGCCGGGCGCCGTGATTGCACATCCGTCAGACCTTGCGGACGACTGACGAGTCGAGGCGGGTATCGGCTGCGGTCGTATTGGCCGGCGCAGAAACAGCCGCGGTACCCGAGCCCGGCAATGGCGAGAAGGACTCGACCAGCGTCGTCATCAGCAGACCCGTGGTCGCGATTGCCGCCAGACCGGAAACGATGTGCCTGACGCGGGGGGACATGTCGATGTTCATGATCTTTATCTCCTCGGGCCGTGTTTGTGGCCCGGGAGTGATCCTGAACTCCGCCGCCCTGCCGTTCTGTCATCTACCTGACACAGGCGCGAAGATGCCCCCCGATGCATCGGGCAGATGCACGCCGGGGCGACATCGCTTTCTGCCTGGTCAATGAACCGGTCGGTTCGGCGGTCAGCTCAACGGTCCGATGCCGGCGCAGCCGGCGGTTCGACCCCGCTGCTGATGAGGGCCCGGCGGAGCCCGGCATTGACCGACTCCAGTTCGGCAATCTGGTCGCGCTGGCGGCGCAATGCCAGTCGGCGGCGGATTTCGCCCGGCAGCAACAACAGGGCCCCCACCAGGGCGCCACAGGCGAAACACAGGATCGCGACGATCGCGAGCGAGGCATCGAGCCGCCAGTTGAAAAACGCGATGCTGACCGGCGCGGCATTCTGCACGGCAAAAACGACCGCGGCGATCACTATTGCCAGCACGATTATCCACTGCATTGACGGCACCTCCCGATATCCCTGCGCCGGGGGAGCTTCAGTCGAGATAGCGCTCGATCTTGCGGAACAGGTCCACGCGATCGACCAGATCGGTCAGCCAGTCGAGCCGGTCGGACTCGAGCACCAGTACCGGCGAGAGTTCGTAGCGGCCGAACCACTCCTGGTAGAGCCGGTTCAGGCGGCGCAGGTATGGGGTCGGGATGTCGTGCTCCATCGAGCGTCCGCGCATCTTGATGCGTTGTCGCAGCGTCCGCACCGGGCAGCGCAGGTAGATCATCAGGTCGGGTGGCCGAAGCGTCGCGCTGATCGACTGGTACAGCTGCCAGTAGACCCTGAAGTCGCGCGCATCGATGTGGTGCTGGCGGTAGAGGTTCTTCGCGAAGATCTCCGCGTCCTCGTAGATGGTGCGGTCCTGCACCACGGCGCCGGGCTCGTCCTGTAGTTCGAGGTGCAGGCGGAACTTGTGGGCCAGGAAGAAGACCTGCGAGCGGTAGGCCCAGGACTTCATGTCGGCGTAGAAATCCGCCAGGTAGGGATTCTGGTCGTTGGGCTCGTAGAAGGGCTTGATGCCGTAGCGGCGGCACAGGAATTGCGTCAGCTCGGTCTTGCCCGCGCCGATATTGCCGGCGATCGCGATGAATCGCTTCGATGCCATTGCTGCAACGCCCACCGGCTCAGAGCCAGTAAACGAAGATGAAGAGCGCGAGCCAGACCACGTCGACGAAATGCCAGTACCAGGCGACGGCCTCGAATGCGAAGTGCTGGTGCGGCGTGAAATGACCCTTCAGGCAGCGCAGCCAGATCACGACCAGCATGATCGCGCCGACCGTCACGTGCAGACCGTGGAATCCGGTCAGCATGAAGAAGGTCGAGCCGTAGATCCCGGTGCCGAGCTGCAGGCCGAGATCCCGGTAGGCATGACCGTATTCGAAAGCCTGCACGGCGAGGAAGATGAATCCCAGCATGAAGGTCAGCGCCAGGAATATCTTCAGCATGCCGCGATGGCCCGCCTTCAGCGCGTGGTGCGCGATCGTGAGCGTCAGGCCGGAGCTGAGGAGCAGCATCGTATTGATGGCCGGCAGGCCGAAGGCGGGGATGATCTCGTAGCTGCCGTCATCGCGCGGGCTCAGCGCCCCCGGGCCGTTGCTCGGCCAGCGGGCCTCGAAGCTGGGCCACAGGAGGTTCGTCACCGCTTTCTCGCCTTCGCCGCCGAGCCATGGGACCGCGAGCTGACGCGCGTAGAACAGCGCGCCGAAGAAGGCGGCGAAGAACATGACCTCGGAGAAGATGAACCACATCATCCCCATCCGGAACGAGCGGCCGACCTGATCGTTGTAGAGGCCCGCCTGGCTCTCGCGGATGACTTCGCCGAACCAGGAGAAGAACAGCGCGCACAGCAGCAGGAAGCCCGCGCCGAGGACCCACCCGCCAGCGGCGACGCCGTTCAGCGTTGCGGCCGCGCCTGCCATCAGCACGAAGAGCGACGCAGACCCGAAGATCGGCAACCGGCTGCCGTGCGGGAAGTAGTACTGCCCGGTACTTCTGGGGCGTTCTCCGCGCCGCATCCGCATTCGGTTATCCATTTCCGCCCACCACTTTCGCGACATCGTAGAACGCGTAGGACAGCGTCAGGCGGTCGATGCCGGGCGGCAGCTCGCGGTCGACGATGAATCTGACGAGCATCTCGCGTTGCTCGCCGCGGGCGAATTTCTGCGGCGTGAAGCAGAAGCACTCGGTCTTGCGGAAGTACTTGCCGGCGCGCAGCGGCGTGACGCTCGGCACGGCCTGGCCGGTGGTCTCGCGGTCCGCGAGATTGTGCGCGCTGTAGCGGGCTTCGTAGAGCCTGCCCGGCTGCACTTCCATGGATGCGACGACCGGCGCGAATTCCCAGCGCCCACCGTCCGGCACCGAAGCCGTGAACTCGACCACGACGGTGCGATTCACGTCGGGCACGGTGTCGCCGGGCGCTGCGGCGCGGCTCAATTGCCCGCGGGTGCCGATGCCGGTGACTTCGCAGAACACGTCATAGAGCGGCACCAGCGCGAAGCCGAATGCAAAGCTGCCCGCCGTCATCAGCAGCAGCCGGGCGACCAGGCCGCGGTTCGACATGCCGTCCGACGCCTTCATCAGACGATCTCCAGCAGGCGGATCAACACGTATGCGCACCAGACGGCGAATGCGGCGACGCCGAGCGCGATCGCGAGCCGCAGGTTGGAGGCGCGCGGGTTCAATGCAGCTCCGGTGATTTCTCGAATGTGTGGTACGGGGCCGGCGAAGGCACCGTCCATTCCAGGCCATGCGGCCAGTCCCAGACGCCAGCGGTCGCGCGGGCGCCGCCGCGCGCGCACTTCACGATCAGCCACACGAACAGGAGCTGCGCCAGCCCGAAGCCGATGCCGCCGACCGTCGAGACCATGTTCCAGTCGGTGAACTGGGTCGCATAGTCCGGGACGCGGCGCTGCATGCCCGCGAGACCGAGGAAGTGCTGCGGGAAGAACAGCACATTGACGAATATCGCGGTCAGCCAGAAATGCCACTTGGCGAGCGCCATGTCGTACATGTGGCCGGTCCACTTCGGCAGCCAGTAATAGACCGCGGCCATGATCGCGAACACCGAGCCGGGCACCAGCACGTAATGGAAATGCGCGACCACGAAATAGGTGTCGTGGTACTGGAAGTCGGCCGGCACGATCGCGAGCATCAGGCCCGAGAATCCGCCGATCGTGAACAGGAACAGGAAGGCGAGCGCGAACAGCATCGGCGGCTCGAAACTGATCGAGCCGCGCCACATCGTCGCGGTCCAGTTGAAGATCTTCACGCCGGTCGGCACCGCGATCAGCATCGTCGACAGCGTGAAGAACAGCTGCCCGGCCAGCGGCATGCCGACCGTGAACATGTGGTGCGCCCAGACGATGAATGACAGGAACGCGATCGAGGCGATCGCGTAGACCATGGCCTCGTAGCCGAAGATCGGCTTGCGGGAAAATGTCGCGACGACCTCCGAGACGATGCCGAATGCCGGCAGGATCATGATGTAGACTTCGGGGTGACCGAAGAACCAGAACACGTGCTGGTACAGCACCGGGTCGCCGCCGCCCGCGGCGTTGAAGAAGCTGGTCTGGAAGTAGTAATCGGTCAGCAGCATCGTGACGCTGCCGGCAAACACTGGCATCACCGCGATCAGCAGATATGCGGTGATCAGCCAGGACCAGGAGAACAGCGGCATCCGCAGCAGCGTCATGCCGGGCGCGCGCATGTTGACGATCGTCACGATCACGTTGATCGCGCCCATGATCGAGGATGCACCCATCAGGTGGATCGCGAAGATGGCCATCGGGAAGGCATCGCCGGTCTGCAGCACCAGCGGCGGGTAGAGTGTCCAACCGGCGGCGGGCGCGCCGCCCGGGACGAACAGCGTCGCCAGCAGCAGCACGAACGCGAAGAACAGCAGCCAGAAACTGAACAGGTTCATGCGCGGCAGCGCCATGTCGGCCGCGCCGATCTGCAGCGGCACCATCCAGTTCGCAAGTCCGACGGTCGCCGGCATCACGGCGCCGAATACCATGATGAGCGCGTGCATCGTCAGCAGCTGGTTATAGAATTCCGGATCGACGTACTGCAGGCCCGGCTCGAACAGTTCGGCGCGGATCACGAGCGCGAATATGCCGCCGATCAGGAACATCGCCAGCGAGAACACCAGGTACATGGTGCCGATGTCCTTGTGATTGGTCGTGGTCAGCCAGCGGACCAGCCCCTTTGGCGGCCCGTGCTGGTCGCCGTGGCCCGCGGCCGCGATATCGTGCGCCATCTGCGTCACAGCGTCGCCTCGCTTTGTGGCTGCTGTCGCGCGATCCAGTTCTCGAATTCCAGCGGCGCCATCGCGACCACGACGATCGGCATGAAACCATGGTCGGCCCCGCACAGTTCCGCACACTTGCCGCGGTAGGTTCCGGGCTTGTCCGCATCGACCGATATCCACATCTCGTTCATGAAGCCGGGTATCGCATCGCGCTTCATGCCGAAATCCGGCACCCACCAGGCATGGATCACGTCATTGGCGGTCAGCAGCAGGCGGATCTTGGTGCCGGTCGGCACCACCAGCGGCTTGTCCACCTCGAGCAGGTAGTTGTCGACCGTGTCCGGGTCGATGCCGGAACCGCGCTGGCGCGCCAGATCGCTGCTGCGGGCCAGGCGGCTGTAGAAGGAGACGCCGCGGCCGATGTATTCGTACTGCCAGTACCACTGGTAGCCGGTGATCTTGATGGTCAGTTCCGAACCACCGGTGTCTTCGATCTTGATCAGCTTCTCGACCGAAGGTATCGCCATCGCGATCAGGATGATGGTCGGAACGATGGTCCAGGCGGCCTCGAGCCGCGCGTTGTGCAGGAATCCGGTGTCGGCAACGGCGCCCCTGGACTTGCGAAACCTGATCATCGCGAAAATCATCGCGCCGAATGTGACGACCGCGATGGCGAGACAGATCCACAGCATGATCATGTGCATGTCGTAGATCTCGCGCGACAGTTCGCTGACGCCTTCCGGCATGTTCAGCAGACTCCAGTCCGCGCGCGCCGGCAAGGCGATGAGCGCCGGGAAGGCGCCGGCAGGGACCGCCAGCTTCCAGTTGCGCTTCACGATGGACACCGATGCTCCCTTGATGATCGCCAGCCTGTCGCGGGCTCACGGCCCGCGCATCGTAAGTGACGCCGCAAGGAGCCGCAACGGGATTTTCCCGTTGCAATCCAGCAGGATGCGGCGCAATGGCAGTTGTTCAAACCGGCCGCAGCAGCGCGGTATTCACAAGTGCGGCGGCCACCGCACCGACATCCGGGTGCCTGAGCCAGGGAACGATGCCGATGCAGGGCGCGGGGATCCTGGCGGCGAGCGTCGCGATGTTGGCATCCTGGCGCGCAAATGCCTGATCGATGCAGTTTCCGATCCAGCCGGCGAGCCGGCACGAACGTCCGGCAATCGCTTCCGTCGTCAGCAGCGCATGATTGAGGCAGCCGAGTCGCAGGCCTACGACCAGCAGGACCTCCATGCCAAGGAGGCGCGGCAGCTCGGCAAGCGAGCGGCTGGCATCCAGTGGCACCAGAAATCCGCCGGCGCCTTCGGCCAGGACCACATCGGCCGACGCGCGCAGCTCCTCGTGGGCCCGGACGATGCGATCCGTGTCGATCGCGGTGTTCGCCTCCGCAGCCGCGATGTGCGGCGCGATCGCCGGCTCGAACAGGCAGGGATTCACGGTCGCATACGGGTGCCGCACGCTCGATTCGGCCTGCAGCAGCAGCGCATCGTCATTCGCGGGTCCTTCGGGACCCGCCACGGCCCCGGCGGCGACCGGTTTCATGCCCGCGACCGTCACACCGGAGTCCCGCAGCAAACGCAGCAGCGCGGCGGTGACGAGCGTCTTGCCGACACCCGTATCGGTACCGGTGACGAAAAAGCTCCTGCCCATGCGGTTCAGTAGTTCCCGACGCGGCGCTGGATCGTCGATACCGGGACGGTGAATTCGCCGTCGAATGCCGTCTCGGGATGGTCGACACCACCCCAGGCTTGCGCAAAGACGATTTCGTAATTCGCCGGCAACTGCCCGTCGCGGCGATGGTGTTCGTAGGTCTGCTCGACGGTGTGCAGTCTTTGCCTTCCGGTCAGCCCGCGGGGCCGGCCGGTCGTCGCATTCTGCGAGCCGATCGCCTTCAGGTCGCGCATCAGCGCGAAGACGTCTGGATAGGTCAGCGTGTAGCGAACAACATCGAGTACCGGTTCGACGAGACCGGCGCGAATGAGTCCGTCGCCGATGTCGTGCATGTCGGCGAACGGCATGACGTGGCTGTAGTCATCCGCCTCGTTCCAGGCTTCGTGCAGTTCCATCAGCGTGTCCGGGCCGAATGTGGAGAAGGTCAGCAGGCCGCGCGGCCGCAGCACGCGCGCGATCTCCGCGAATGCCAGGTCGAGCTCGTCGCACCAGGCGAGCATCAGGTTGCTGAACAGGAGATCCACGCTCGCATCGGGCAGCGGCAGTGCCAGCGCATCGGCGCACAGATGCTCGCAGCGTTTCGACACGTCCTGCCGGACGGCTTCGCGCAGCATGCCGGGCGCGAAATCCACCGCGATGACGCGGGCAGCCGGCCACTTGGCGCCGAGCGCGCGCGCCGCGTGGCCGGTGCCGCAGCCAAGATCGACCACGACCTCGGGTTCGAACGCGATCCACTCGAGACGGTCGATCAGCTGCTGGCGCACGCGCGCCTGCATCACGGCGGATTCGTCGTAGGTCGCGCTCGCCCGATCGAAATTGCGGCGTACGACTCCGGGGTCGAGCAGCCGCTGTGTGCTGCTCATCGCGGCACCTGGATTTCCGCGAGGGCCGCTACCAGGGCCTCGATATCGACGTCGCGATGCGCTGCGGAAATCGTGATCCGCAGCCGCGAGGCGCCCGCGGGCACCGTCGGCGGGCGGATCGCCGCAGCGTAGAAGCCGCGCCCGAGCAGCGCATTGCTCGCCTGCACTGCGTGGTCGGCTGCACCGAGCAGGATGGGCTGGATCGGGGTTTCAGAGGCCGCGAGCGGAATTCCTGCCGCCAGCGCGAGGGCACGGAACCGGCGTGTCAGCGCCAGCGCGCGCTCGCGCCGCCACGATTCTGCGATCGACACTTTCAGGGCGGCGCGCGTGGCGGCGGCGACGGCGGGCGGCAGCGCGGTCGTGAAGATATATGTGCGCGCGCGCTGCACCAGCGTGTCGATCAGGTCCTCGCCGCCTGCGACAAACGCGCCGAAGGTTCCGAAGGCCTTGCCGAAAGTGCCGACGAGCGCCGGAACCTCCGTGGCGGATAGCTTGAAATGCTCCAGCAGACCGCGCCCGGTCCTGCCGAGCACGCCGAGGCCATGCGCATCGTCCACGGCGAGGAACGCTCCCTGCCGCGCGCAGGCGGCGGTGATTGCCGGCAGCGGCGCCAGGTCCCCGTCCATGCTGAATACGCCGTCGGTCAACACGACCGCGGCGCCCGATCCGCGGGCCGCAAGCGCGAGCTCGAGAGCCGCGGCATCAAGGTGCGGATAGCGATGCAGTGTCGCGCCGGACAACCTGCCGCCATCGATCAGCGAGGCATGATTGAGGAAGTCGCCGAAGACACTGGCCTCGCGGCCGGCGAGCGCGCGGACCAGGCCGAGATTGGCCATGTAACCGGTCGAAAAGACGATGGCACGCTCGCGCCCGGTATAGGCGGCCAGTTCCTGTTCGAGCGCTTCATGCTCGGGCTGGTGCCCCGTGATCAGGTGCGAGGCGCGCGCGCCGACACCGTGGATGCGCGCTGCGCCGATGAATGCCTCGACGACCTGCGGGTGCGCAGCGAGGCCCAGATAGTCGTTGCTGCAGAAGTCCACGCAGCGCTGCCCGTCGACCTCGATCTCCGCGGATTCCGGAATCCGCCGCTGCACGGTGTGCCGCCGGCGCCGCAGCCCGCGGGCCTCGATTTCAGCGAGCGCGGGTGCGAGCGAAAGCGGGACGGCTGGCACCGCCATCAGCCGGCTGCGGCGGCGGGTTCCGGCCGGATTCCGAGCCGCCCGAACAACGCGTGGTCGCTTGTCATATCCGGATTGCCGGTGGTCAGGAGCCTCTCGCCGTAGAAAATCGAGTTGGCGCCGGCCAGGAAACACAGGGCCTGCATTTCGTCGCTCATGGTGCTGCGTCCCGCCGACAGGCGCACATGCGCGCGCGGCATCAGGATACGCGCGAGGGCTATGATCCGCACGAATTCGATCGGATCGAGCGCCGCGCTGCCCGCGAGCGGCGTGCCTGCGACCGGTACCAGCCGGTTTACCGGCACGCTTTCCGGATGCGGCGAGAGTGTCGCCAGCGTGTGCAGGAGCGCCACGCGGTCGGCGGCCACTTCCCCCATCCCGAGGATTCCGCCGCAGCACACGCGGATACCGGCGTCGCGGATGGCGGCGAGCGTATCGAGGCGGTCCTGGTAGCTGCGGGTCGTGATGATCTCGCCGTAGAATTCCTCGGAAGTGTCGAGATTGTGGTTGTAGTAATCGAGCCCGGCGTCCTTCAGGCGCCGGGCCTGGGCCGGCGTCAGCATGCCGAGCGTCGCGCAGGTCTCGAGCCCCAGTTCGCGCACGCCGCTCACCATGTCCGCGACGGTTTCGAGATCGCGGTCCTTGGGGCTGCGCCAGGCCGCTCCCATGCAGAAGCGTGTCGCGCCTCCCTGTTTCGCCACGCGGGCACGCGCGACGACGGTGCCGGGATCCATCAGCGCTTCGCGCTCGAGCCCGGTGTCGTAGCGGATGCTCTGCGGGCAGTAGGCGCAATCCTCCGGGCAGGCGCCGGTCTTGATCGAGAGCAGCGTCGAGATCTGGATCTGGTTGGGATCGAAATGCCGCCGATGCACTGACTGGGCATGGAAGACCAGGTCAGCGAATGGCACCGCATGCAGCTCCTGGACCTCGCTCAATGTCCAGTCACAGCGGATCTCGCCCAGCCGCCCCGGGTTCAGACTCATTGCATAGCTCCAGTAACCGGTTGAATTTTCGCCGGATCAGCGCTGCTCCGGTACCCCAAGCTTGACGGGTGGGGCAGTATTGGAAGGCCACATCCACCTGTCAACCTGGAATGTACCGGCAGGTTTACGGGCAGGTTGCGGCGCGCTTCCACCAGTTGTTTCCGGTCACCTGCTACCTCTGCCTCGAAGCTGGCCAGAAGCCGGCGCTCGATCTCTGCCCCGGCTGTGAGGCCGATCTTCCGGGAAATGAACCTGCCTGCCCCGGGTGCGCGGCGACCGTGCCGGTGGCCGGCGAATCCTGTCGCCGCTGCCTGCGGCGCCGCCGCGCTTTCGACGCAGCTTTTGTTCCCTATCGTTACGAGTTTCCACTGCCCGAGCTGATCCGGCGGATCAAGTTCCGCGGCGCGCTGCCCCTCACCCGCATTCTGGGCTGCGTGCTCGGCAGGCGCCTCGCGGAACGCGGCGATCCGCGGGTGGACGCCATCGTGCCGGTGCCGCTTTCCATGAGGCGCGAGCACCGGCGCGGCTACAACCAGGCCCTCGAGATCGCGTGCTTCGCCGCGCGCGAACTCGGCCTGCCGGTCGAGGATCGCCTGGCGCGCCGCGTCCGCGAGACCGCCGAGCAGACCGGCCTGTCGGC
>JBAQWM010000031.1:0-2633 GCA_049298915.1 Steroidobacteraceae bacterium
ATAGTCGATGACCCGGACGCGCCCGACCCGGCGGCGCCCAAGATGACCTGGGTGCACTGGGTGCTCTACAACATTCCCGCTGAAAACACGGGACTTCCCGAAGCAGTTGCGCCCGCCGCGCTGCCGACCAAGGCGCAATTGGAGAAAGCGATGGAAGGGCATGTGCTCGGGCAGGCGGTGCTGATGGGGACCTACCAGAAAGAAAAAGACCCATCCTGATGAGGGGCCTTTCCTGATCATGCAAAGCGCAAGCAGCATCTAAGACCGCAGCGCTGGCTTGCCTCAGAGCTTGCCGGCGATTGCAGTCAATGCGTAACTGATCGACGCCATGCTGCCGCAAATGGATGATGCTGTTTCCTTCGATGGCAATTCGCGCTGCTGAACGCGTCGCATCCGATCGTTGCGGGTTCATCCTCTGCTATGCTCGCCCGCCATGTCTGAACTGCGCCGCGACCTCACGCTGATCCACGGTATCGCGATCGTGGTCGGAATCACGATTGGCACCGGCGTGTTCCTGAAATCCGCGCCGATGGCGCAGGCGGTCGGTTCGCCGCTCATCGTCATGGCGGCGTGGGCGGTCGCGGGGCTGGTGGCGACGCTCGGCGCGCTCTGCTTCGCCGAGCTCGGGACTCTGCTGCCGCGGGCCGGCGGCGAATACATATACATGCGTGCGGCGTACGGCGACCTGCCGGCATTCACCTACGTCTGCATGAGCTTCATCATCGGCGCGGCGAGTCTTGCCGCCTACGGTGCGGCCTTTGCGATCTTCCTGTCCGACATCGTTGCACTGCCGGCGCCCTGGATCGAGCGCGACCTGGAGATCTTCGGTCAGCCGGTCCTGTGGCAGTTTGGCCTGCGGCAGTTGATCGGCATCGCCGTCATCGCGATATTCACCGGCGTGAATCTCGCCGGCGTCGCCTTCGGCGGGCGGGTCCAGACTTTCTTGACCTCGCTCAAGGTAGTCGCGCTCCTCGGCCTGATCGGCGGCGTGTTCCTGTTTGCGGAAGGCAGTGGCACTGAAGCTGCCGCGACAGGCTCGGCCGCGTTCTCGCCGGCCGCGCCGGCCCTGTCCACAAGCCTGTTCGGCTTTGCGATGCTCTCGGCGCTGTGGGCCTACAGCGGCTGGCAGTACCTGCCGATGGCGGCGGCGGAAGTAAAAGATCCGGCCCGCAACGTGCCGCGTGCCGTCATCGGTGGCGGCCTGCTGGTCGTTGCGCTGTACCTGCTGGTGAATGGGGCGTACTTCCACGCCCTGCCATTCGATGCGGTGCTGAGTTCGAGCTCGACTGCCTATCCGGCCGCGCCGGCGGTCGGCGCACGCGCCGCGGAGACATTTCTCGGGCCGGACGCACTCTCGATCGCCGCCCTCATCTTCCTGATCTCGACCGTCGGTTCCCTGAATGGCGTGCTGCTGACGCGCGCGCGGGTGCCCTATGCAGCTGCCCGCGACGGCCTCTTTTTCCGGCGCTTCGCGCGCCTCAGCCCCGGCGCAAGCGTGCCGGCGGCATCGGTGCTGTTGCACGGCGTGCTGGCCGCGCTGCTGGCCGCGTCGGGCACCTTCGACCAGCTGACCAACCTGGCGACGCTGATATTCGTGCTGTTCTGGGCGCTGTCGGGGATCGCGCTGATGGTGCTCCGCCGCAGGCTGGCGGACGCGCAGCGCCCGTTCCGGGTGCCGCTGTATCCGTTCGTCCCGCTCGCCTTCGTGCTGATCATGGCCGGTGTGCTGATGAGCACGATCATCGAGAGCCCGGCCGAGGCCGCGGCGGCGTTCGGACTCCTTGCCTTGGGTCTGCCCCTGTACCCATACTTCCGGCGGCGCGACAAGGATCCGAAACCATGAAAACCCTGCACCTCCTGAAATGGGCGCTGTCTGCATTCCCGCTCGCCATGCCGCTTTCGCTGGCTGCGCAACAGCTCGAGCGCGACGTCTCGGTCGTCAGCGCGGACGTGGAAGGTCGAATCGAGGGCTTCAGTTACCAGGAAGGGCCGGTATCGACACTCGATTTTCACGGCACCACGATCGCGCTTTCCGCCGACGGTACCGGCGAGGTCGAGTTCCAGGAAGGGCGCGCGCGGGTTGACGTTTCGGTGCGCAAGCTTCCGGATCCCTGGAAGCTCGGTCCTTTCTCGACTTACGTGCTGTGGGCGGTCACGGCGGACGGCCGCGCCAGCAACCTGGGATCAATTGAAGTTGGCAGCGGGCGTGGATACCTGAAGGCGACGACCGCGCTCTCGCAGTTCGCGCTGATCGTGAGCGCCGAGCCGCACTTTGCGGTCACCGCCCCGAGCAGGTACATCGTGCTGCGCAGCACAGCTCGGCGCGTCAGGGGGCAGAGCGTGATCATTCCCGGCCTGATGGAACGGATCGATTACGCCGGGCTCGCCGCGCAGCCGCTCGACCGTGGCACGCCCATTCCGCTCGATCTGATCCAGGCGCGCTATGCGCTCGAGATCGCGCGCGGCGTCGAAGCGAACAAGTACGCGGCAACCGAGTTCGAAAGGGCCGAACAGCTGCTGGCCAAGGCCGAGGCGGCGCAGGCAGACAAGAAATACCGCGTCCGCAATACCGTGCCGCTGCTCGCGCGCGACGCGGTGCAGGCGGGCGAAGACGCGCGCCGCCGGGCCCTGTT
>JBAQWM010000032.1:0-1731 GCA_049298915.1 Steroidobacteraceae bacterium
GTCGCGCTCGAAATCGAGCGGTATGGTCTGCGGCGTGATGTCTGTGACCCGGACATCCGATAGAGCTTCCGCGTCCAGTTTGAACTTCCGGAAGTTGGTCGAATACAGCAGCAGACCATCCGGCGCGAGCCGCACGAGGGCTGAGCGGATCAGCGCCACATGGTCACGCTGGACGTCGAACTCCCTGTCCATGCGTTTGGAATTCGAAAAGGTCGGTGGGTCCAGGAAAATCACGTCGTAGCGCCTGCCGTCATCCTCGGCGAGCCATTGCAGGCAATCGGCCTGCACGAATTCGTGGTCCTTGCCGCGAAAGCCGTTGATCTCCATGTTGCTGCGCGCCCAGTCGAGATAGGTACGCGACATGTCAACCGATGTCGTGCTCCGCGCGCCGCCGGCCGCCGCGTAGACGCTCGCCGTGCCGGTGTAGCAGAACAGGTTCAGGAATCGCTGCCCACTCGCCGCATCGCGGATCCGCGCGCGTGTGATGCGATGATCGAGGAACAGGCCGGTGTCGAGGTAATCGCTGAAGTTCACAAGAAACTTCAGTCCGCCCTCCTCGACCACGACGCGCTCGCGGCTGGCGTCCAGCGCCTGGTACTGGTTGCCGCCCTTCTGGGGTCTGCGCGTGCGCCAGTAGATTGCATCCGCCGCCAGGCCTGTCACTTCTGGCAGCACCGACAGCGCTTCCTCGCGGCGCGCACGGGCTTTCGCCGGGTCCACCGTGGCGGGCGGCGAATACTCCTGCACGTACAGCCAGCGCCCGCCAACACCCAGTGGATCGGTCTGGTAGGAGTCGATCGCAAACGCATATTCGGGCATGTCGGCGTCGTAGATCCTGAAGCAGGAGACCTGTTCCCTGCGCGCCCAGCGCGACAGTCCCCTGAAATTCTTGCGCAGGCGATTCGCGAACATCTGGGCACCGGGCCGCAGCCTTGCGGTCTCGGCGTCGATTGGCGGCGGCCGCCCCGGTTCGTACGGACGGTCGAATTGTGACGGCTCGATCCGGATCCGCAGCAGACGGCATTCGATCGGGCCATTCATCATCCGATGCGTGCGCCGCGCATTGATCCCGAGTTCGCGGCCCAACGGGGGATTCCCGGTGAAGACCGCGGCCTCCCAGCCCAGATACCCATTGCGCAGGCGCTCTCCGAGCAAAGCGTACATCTTGCGCAACTCTTCCACTTCACCGAGTCTCTCGCCATATGGCGGATTCACCGCAATCAGGCCGGTCATCGCCGGCGCTGCCGGCAGGGCATGCAATTCGCAGCGTTCGAATGCGAGTCGCTGATCGAGGCCCGCGCGGGCGGCGTTCGCGGCAGCGTCCCTGAGCACATGCGGATCGCGATCGAAACCGCGGATGCGGTCCGGGGCGAGGCGATCGGGCTTCGCGCTGGAAATCGCCTCCCGACGCAGCTGTTTCCACATCATTGCGTCGTGCTTGCGCCAGCGCTCGAAGCCGAAGCGTGCGCGGGTGAGCCCGGGCGCCATGCCTGCCGTGATCAGCGCGGCTTCGATCGGCAGCGTGCCGGAGCCGCAGAGCGGATCAACGAAGCTGCCACCCGCTTCCGCGATCACAGGCCAGCCGGCGCGCAGCAGGATGGCCGCCGCGAGATGCTCCTTCAACGGCGCGGCGCCCTGTCCTCCGCGATAACCGCGCCGGTGCAGGCTGTCGCCCGAGAGATCGATCGCGACAACCGCGCTACCGCGCCCGGCGTGCACATTGATCCGCAG
>JBAQWM010000033.1:0-2074 GCA_049298915.1 Steroidobacteraceae bacterium
CCTGCTCGACTGGCTGGGTGCGCGCCTGGCCGAGAGCACCGATGGCGAGCGCACGCGCCAGATTCACGAACTGATGTCGCTGGTCGGCGCGCGCCGCAGCCTGCTCGACCGCCTGCGCCGTGATGCGCAGATCCGCGCCTGGCTCGAAGCCTGGCTGTATCTGCACATACCCGCGACCTTTGCGCTGATCGCGGCATTGATTGCGCACATCATCGTCGTATTCCTGTACTGGTAACCCGCGATGCGAGTCCTGATCCGATTCGTGCGACGGGGACAGGCCGGTGCGATCGAGCACCGGGAGCGCCTGTTCGACGGCGAAGCCGTCACGCTGGGCCGGTCCACCGACCAGGTTCTGCACCTGAAGGATCGTCGTGTCGCGCTGAAGCACGCACGCATCGTGATGCGCGGCGCAGCCCCGGTGATCTCCTGCAGGGCGCCGGGCGGGATCGTCGTCAACGATGCGCTGTGCCGCGAAGCGGCGCTCAGGCCCGGCGACGTGATCCGCATCGGCGCCAATGTGCTTTCGATATTCGCCCCGCCATCCGGTGTCGACCTCGCATTCAGCTTCGAGCTCGATCCGGAGGCGGCCGCAGGCGAAGCCGGCCTCGAACCGCATCGCCTCGATCTGGCTGCCATCGGCTGGCGCCGGCGATCCTGGTCCTGGCTGCTGTCCGGAGTCGTGACCTTCACGGTGTTGCTGGTGCCTGCCGCAGGCTTCCTGGGCGAGGGCACGCGCGAGCGGCTGCGGAGCGGCCCGTTGCCGGATGACGGCCTGTGGCTGAGCGGGCCGCTCGCAAGCGCGCACCACACCACAAGCGAGCATTGCGAGACCTGCCACCAGAAGCCATTCGAACGCGTGCAGAACGGCGCATGCCTTGCCTGTCATGCGGGTGTCAGCCGCCATATCGCGCCCGCCGCAGGCATCGCCACCGAACTCGAGTCCGCGCGCTGCGCTAGTTGCCATGCCGAGCACAATGAGCCGGAAATGCTGCTGCGACGTGACGATGCGCTGTGCGCACAATGCCACCGGGAAATCGCGCGCGTCGCGGGTGCAAATGCCACTACGCAGAATGCGAGCGATTTTCATGATGACCATCCGGAATTCCGGATCAGCCTGCTGACACCGCCGGGCACGGAAGCAGAGCGTCGCGCCGGCACCTGGCCGGTGCTGCGGGTGCGGGTCGATCGCAATGGCCTGGCCGAGGAGTCGCGCCTGAAGTTTCCGCACCGTCAGCACCTGGACCCGGCCGGCATCGAAAGCCCGGGAGGCCGGCAATTGCTCGGCTGCGGTGACTGTCACGAGGCCCGCGCCGACGGGCTGCGCATGGCGCCTATCCGCATGGAGCACTGTGCCGGCTGCCATCGCCTCGATTTCGACCCCGCCTTCCCGGATGCGACGGTGCCGCATGCCACTGCTTCGGTCGTGCTGCAGAGGCTCGTCGAATATTACAGCCGCAGATATCTCGAGCAGTATCCCGATCCGCGGGCGACTGCCGCGCCATCGCGGCGTATCGATGTGCCGGGCCTGGTGCCCGGTGCGCGCGAGCGCGCGCGCATGCTGCAGGCTGCGCGCAGCCGCGCCTTCGCGGTAGCGCGCGATCTCTTCGAGCGGCGCAGTTGCCACGACTGCCACGAGGTCGAGCACACCGGCGACAGGGAAGATCCGTGGCGCGTCGTTCCGGCACGCCTGACGGCCGAATGGATGCCGGCAGCACGATTCAGCCATGCGCGGCACGCGACCGCGCTTTCATCCTGTGATCGATGCCACGACGCGGAGCGGTCGAAGCAAGCTGCCGACCTGCTGATGCCATCCATCGACACATGCCGCGAATGCCATGGCGGCGGCCGGCCTGGGCGCCAGGAAGCCGGGCTGGTGGCCAGCGGCTGCACCATGTGCCACGGCTTTCACGATCGCGAGCAGGGTCCATGGACCCCGGCGGCCGCCAGATGAAGGCGATGGCCCTGCGCGGGCCGGCATATTGGCTGCTGTTCGCGCTCGCCGCCTGCGGTGGTGGCAGTCAGGGCGCGTCACCGCCGGGCGCAGTCGATCCGCCGTCCGCAGGCTGCGATGGAT
>JBAQWM010000034.1:0-4512 GCA_049298915.1 Steroidobacteraceae bacterium
ATCGAAAGATCATCCGCGAACACGGCGCCCTGGAAGCCGAGTTCGCCGCGCAGTACCCCGCGGACCCAGTGCGCCGACAGGCTCGCGGGCATCGAGTCCACGACCGGAAACATCACATGCGCGACCATGACGGAGGCCAGCCCGTTCGCGATCATCCTGCGGTACGGCAGCAGATCGGCCGCGATATCCGGCCACTCGCGCCGATCCACCGGCAGGCTCAGGTGGGAATCCGCGGCCACCGCGCCGTGGCCGGGAAAATGTTTGGCGGTTGCCGCCATCCCGGCTTCCCGCATGCCGAGCATGTAAGCCACCCCGAGATCGCCGACCGCCGCCGCGTGCAGGTGCAGGGCGCGGTCGCCGATCACCTGGCTGACGCCATAGTCGAGATCGACGCAGGGAGCGAATGACAGGTCGACGCCGACGGCGCGCAACTCCGCGGCCATCAGCCATCCGAGCTGGCGCGCCAGCGCAAGTCCCTCTCCGGGCGCGCTGCTGTACCGGCGCCCGATCGCACGCATGGGCGGTAATCGCGTGAAGCCAGCCTGGAAACGCTGCACGCGGCCGCCCTCCTGGTCCACCGCAACCAGCAGGGCGGGCGATCGTAGCGCGTGGATCTCCGCCACCAGGCGCGTAAGCTGCTCCGGATTCTCATGATTGCGGCTGAACAGGATCACGCTGCCGACCAGTGGATGCGCCAGCATCTCGCGCTCGTCGGGCTCGAGCGCAATGCCCTTCAGGTCCACCATGACCGGACCCAGGGTCATGCCGCTGTGTCCCGGACGCGTTTGCGGCCTGAGGGCTCGAACATCGCGATCGACTCCACGTGCGAGGTATGCGGGAACATGTCCATGATGCCGGCCGCGACCAGCCTGTAGCCATGCTGCTGCACGAGAATGCCCGCATCGCGGGCAAGCGTCCCCGCGTGGCAGGAAATGTACACGATGCGACGTGGTTTGCCCGCCACGATCAGCGTCAGCGCCTCGCGCGCCCCGGCGCGCGGGGGGTCGAGCAGCACCAGGTCGTAGCGACCGCGTGCCCAGTCCGCCTGCGCCGTGTCGCCGCCGAGATCCGCGGCATGGAATTCGGCATTGCCGACGCCATTTCGCGCGGCATTGGCGCGCGCGCGCTCGACCAGCCCTGGATCGCCCTCGACACCGACCACATGGGATACACGGCGCGCCAGGGGCAGGCTGAAATTCCCGAGCCCGCAGAACAGGTCGAGCGCACGATCGCCCGGCAATGGGGCCAGGAGTTCGAGCGCGCGCGCGATCATCTGGCGGTTGAGGCCCGCGTTTACCTGGACGAAATCGGTGGGTGAGAACGCGATCCCTTCAGGCAGCCCCGGCAGCTGGTAATGGAGCGGCGTCGCAGGCGGTGACAACGGCACCACCGTGTCGAGGCCACCGGGCTGCAGATGGATCTCGACGGCGTGCCGCGCCTGAAATTCGCGCAGCCTGGCAAGATCCGCCTCGGTCGGCGGGTCCAGCACCCGGAGCACCAGCACCGTCGCATCGTCGCCAGCGGCGACTTCGATCTGTGGCAGGCGGTCGCGAATGCCGAGTTCCCCGATCAGCTTTGCGAGTTCCTCGATCAGGCTGCCGACCGGTTCGACCAGCACCTCGCAGTGCTGCAGATCGGCGAGATAGGGGCTGCCACGCTCCCGGAACCCGACCAGCACCCTGCCCTTCGCCACGACATAGCGGCAGCCAAGACGCGCACGGCGCCGATACGACCACTGCGGTCCGGACAGGGGTTCGAGCCAGATCTCGGGACGCACGCCGCCGATGCGCTCGAGCTCATCCGCGACCTGCCGCCCCTTGGATTCGAGCTGTGCGGGATGCGACAGGTGCTGCAGCGTGCAACCGCCGCAGATGCCGAAATGGCGGCAGCGGGGAACCCTGCGCTCGGGCGACGCCTGCAGCAGCTCGACCATGACGGCCTCGTCGTAGCGGCGCCGCCGGTGGGTGCGCCGCAGGCTCACGCGCTCGCCGGGCAGCGCCCCTTCGACAAAGACGGTCTTGCCCTCGATGCGCGCGACACCGCGCCCTTCCTGGTCGAGCGCGTCGATCACCGCCACTTCCGGCTCCTGCGCCGGTTTCAGGGGGCTTTCCAGGCTGCCTCGAATGCGCGCCAATGTGCTTCCTTGCGCTCGCGCAGCCACGCGCGCGCGCGCTGCAGTTCGGCGCCGTACTGTACCGGCGTCAAATGACCCCGCACCAGTTCGAAGCGCAGGAAGATGAGATAGGTATTCAGCACGTCGGTCTCGCAATAATCGCGGATCTCCGCCAGGCGCCCCGCGCGCCACGCGTCCCAGATCATTTCGCCCGCCATGCCGAGCTTGCCGGGCAGACCCAGCAATTCCGCGACATGCTGCAGGCGCGCCCTGCCGCGCGGCTGGTAACCGGACAGCACATCCATCAGGTCGGTGTGGCGCGCATGATAGCGGCTGAGGTAATTGTTCCAGCGGAATTCGCGATCCAGTTCGCCCGTATCCCAGTAGGTCGGCGCGGTGACACCGTGTTTCAGCATGCGGTAATGCAGGACCGGCAGGTCGAACCCGGCGCCATTCCAGGACACGAGTGTCGGCCGCAGTTTTTCCAGCCCGCCAAAAAAGCGGCGCAACAGATCCTCCTCGCTGCTTTCGGCGCTGCCGACACTCCAGATCTGCAGATCGTCGCCGCTGCGCAGCGCCGCCGAGATCGCGACCACCCGGTGCTGCTCGAATGGCAGAAATGCGGATCCGGTCTCCTCGGTCCTGAGCGCAAACATCGCCTCCGCGACCGCGGCGTCGTCCGCGTCGGCGAGTCCCGGCAGCGTCCTGCCAAGTTCGACATCGGGAATCGTCTCGATGTCGAACACCAGGCAATTGAGGGCGCCGTTCATGACTTCTTCATCATCACGGCGACCGCGACCACCAGGCCGGCTTCGTCGGTCAGGCTCACATGACCCTCGCCGGCGCCCAGCCGGTCGGCCGCGGCGCGGCCGCGCTCGGAGAACACGACTTCCGGCCTGCCCCAGGCGTTTGCAACGAATCCGACATCCCTGATCCACACGCCGTGCCGGAACCCCGTGCCGAGGGCCTTGACGATCGCCTCCTTGGCGGCGAAGCGCATGGCCAGAAAACGCACCGCCCGGCGGCTGGCATCGAATGCGGCCCGCTCCTCCGGCAGCAGCAGCCGCTCGACGAAATGCGAGCCGAAGCGCTCGTAGGCCGCGGCGATCCGGTCGATCCGCACCACGTCCGTGCCGATGCCGAAGATCATGCGCCGCGCGCTTCCCGCATCAGCCGCTTCATTTCCGCGACCGCGGGGCCGAGGCCGGTCATGACCGCACGTGCGATGATTGCGTGGCCGATGTTGAGTTCCACCAGTTCCGGGATCGCGGCCACCGGCTGCACATTGTGATAATCGAGTCCATGCCCCGCGTGCGCGATCAGCCCGCCGACGGCGGCATGACGCGCTGCAGCGCGCAGGCGCCCGAGCTCACGCGCCCGATCGGCTCCGCACGCCTCGGAGTAACTGCCGGTATGCAATTCCACGACCGCCGCGCCCGAGCGCGCTGCCGCGTCCACCTGGGCCAGATCCGGATCGATGAACAGCGCCACGCGGATGCCGGCAGCCTGCAACTTCGTGCAGGCGTCCGCGACCGCGCCATGCTGCGAGGCGACATCGAGCCCGCCCTCGGTGGTCAGCTCGCTGCGGCGTTCCGGCACCAGGCAGACATCCGGCGGAAGGATGCCGACCGCGATATCGAGCATTTCCGCCGTGACCGCAATCTCCAGATTCATGCGCGTCTGCAATGCGGCGCGCAGCGCCTGGACATCGCGATCCTGGATGTGGCGGCGATCCTCGCGCAGGTGCAGCGTGATGCTGTCGGCGCCCCATTGCTCGGCCGCCAGCGCTGCCAGCAGCGGGTCCGGCGAGCGGCCACCGCGCGCCTGCCTGAGTGTTGCGACGTGGTCGATATTGACGCCGAGTACGATGGATGTCGCGCTCACGCACCTTGCTCCCGCCGGCGCAATGCCAGCATCACTTCCCGGCTGTGCAGGCCACGACCCTCGAGGCAGTGGCCGATCGCCGCGCGCAGGATGCGCCGTGCCGCAGCCAGTGCGGCTGGATCTTCCAGTTCGCCGCAGGACACCGCGAGCATGTCGCAGCCGCGGATTGCATCCGGCTCGCCGGGGGCGTCGCGCACAGCCAGCACACCGCGCCCCGGCAGGAAATGATAGTACCGATCAGGCGCCAGTGGCTCGCCGCTCTCGGCATCGCGCGCGAGCTGCAGACCGTAGCCCAGTTCCTCGAGCAGGATCAGTTCGAACAGCCGCAGCGGCCTCTGGTCGGCGGCACCGGCCAGCCGGCCGATCGTATCGGCGTAGGCATCGAACAGGCGCTCGTGCCGGTCTTCCCGCGGCAACAGCCGCAGCAGCAGCTCATTCAGATAGAAGCCGCTCATCAGCTGCGCCGGCGGCAGCGGGCGAAGTGCGCCGCCGATTTCGGCCCCGGTCAGGGTTCC
>JBAQWM010000035.1:0-2531 GCA_049298915.1 Steroidobacteraceae bacterium
GGCAACATCGGCCTGATGAAGGCGGTCGACAAGTTCGAATACCGCCGCGGCTACAAGTTCTCGACCTATGCCACCTGGTGGATCCGCCAGGCCATCACGCGCTCGATCGCCGACCAGGCCCGCACCATCCGCATCCCGGTGCACATGATCGAGACCATCAACAAGCTGAATCGCATCTCCCGGCAGATGCTGCAGGAGATGGGGCGCGAGCCGACGCCGGACGAACTGGCCGAGCGCATGGAGATGCCGGAGGACAAGGTCCGCAAGGTGCTGAAGATCGCCAAGGAACCGATCTCGATGGAGACCCCGATCGGCGACGACGAGGATTCACACCTCGGCGACTTCATCGAGGACGCCATGGCCGAGAGCCCGCTCGACTCCGCCACCGTCGAGTCGCTGCGCGAAACCGTGCACGGTGTATTGAGCCAGCTGACGCCGCGCGAGGCCAAGGTGCTGCGCATGCGCTTCGGCATCGATCTCTCGACCGACCACACGCTCGAGGAAGTCGGCAAGCAGTTCGACGTCACCCGCGAACGCATCCGGCAGATAGAAGCGAAGGCGCTGCGCAAGCTCCGGCACCCAAGCCGCAGCGAGCAGCTCCGCAGTTTCCTGATGGAAGATTGAACGAGAAAGGCCCCGCAAGGGGCCTTTCCTTTTTATCAGTGTTCAGCGGGAATTTCTGCGGCATCTGCCGGCCCTGCGGATTTCCAGGCCCTGGCGAATCCGCCGATTTCACCTGGGGTACCGCGCTGGCGGCAAGTCACATCAATCCAGGGGGATTGTCGTGAATATCCGCAGCTCAACGTTGCGGCGCGCTAACACCCCGGCCTGCGCATTCGGCAACCAAAACCGGAGTTCGCAAAGGCGACCGGAAGTGTCGCCCTGGTTCTCGCCTATATTGGAGGGGAAGCCACTCCAAAGGAGCGATGATCATGCGTACGATTCCCGCGTTCCTGGCCGGTCTGATGTTGCTGGCCGCTTGCGGTTCAAGGCCGGCGCCAGACCTGGCCGCACTGGGACAGCAGATACTCGATGCGGAGGCGGCGGAGGCCGCCGGGTGGGCGGCGCGGGACGTGGACGCAATCATGAACGCCTACGCGTCCGACACGATAGTGCTGCTGGGCGGCGCTGCGCCGATGGATCGCACGCAGTTGCGCGCGCTGTTCGAGCGGTTCCTCGTTGACCCGAACTTCTCGCTGACGTTTCGTTCCGACCCGCCGCTCGTTGCGGCGGGCGGGGACATCGGCATCACGGTGGGAACTTACGAAGTGGCTTCCACCAATCCCGACACCCAGGCGATCGACCGGAAGACGGGTCGCCACCTGATGACCTGGAAATTGCAGGACGACGGCGCCTGGCGCGCGATTCGTCAGATGACCGTGCACGATCGCTGATCTGCGCCGCGCAATTCGCATCTTCGCGTGGAGCCGCCTGACATGAAAACTGCTTTCTCGATGCTGGCCTGCGGATTCCTCTTGTCGGTTTCGTCCGGTGCATGCGCCGAAGGCGAGCCATCGGCGCGCAAGGAGGAGCTGGTCTGCAGGAACGTCGAGTTCGGGCCGGATGGAAAACCCACCACCATGCTCTGCCAGCCATTTCGGTCCGCATCGGCCGATTCCGGAGCTACGACTACGACCCTCGTGGACCGGGAATCGCTGATCTGCGAGCGCGTTGACGCTGATGAGGGCGACGCACCCGACTTGATGGTGTGCCGGCCGACCGGTTCCGGGCCTGCAGGTCCCGAGGAAATCAGAGTGGCGACGGCAGCCGCAGTCGAAGATCCCCTGGTCTGCAAGAAGGTCGAGGCCACTGGCAGCCGGATCCGCAAGGGCAAGGTTTGCAAGCCGAAGAGCGAATGGGATGGTTACGAACGTCGCGCGGAAGACATGCTGAAGAAAATCGAGCGTGACAACTCAACCAACGTCCCTGATCCGATCTTGCCGCCGGGTGGCGGCTGAACTGACGCTGCGCTATCTGCCATGTCGGTGCGTGAAGCAGAAATTCATTCGGGTTCGGTAGCGAGCGCCTCCCAGTACTCCTCAACGACCACACCCGGGGTCGCGACCGGCCTGCACGACTCGAAACGCGGACTGTAGCGGGCCAACTCGACTGAGCGGCGCAGCAGTTCGGATCGTCGCGCGGACGTCGCAGACTGCTCGAGAATGATGTCACCGGTCGTCCCGTCGGCATTGACCGTCAGGTGAAATCGCGCGCGTTCAACCACAATCGAGTCGCCCGTCGCCATTGCGCTGCGTCGCGCAGCCATTGGCGCCCGATAGTAAACCAGCCTTGGACTCGCCAGCGCATCGGGCCCACCGGGCGGTGAGCTGGCACGAATCTCGCAGGCCTCCGTGTAGTATGGCAAGGCCGCGGCGTGCTTCTGCAAGACGACATTCCAGTCACCCATCTCGATCAAGGCCTGCACCATCAACTCGGCCGGCGGGTCGTCGGTCTGGCGCAACAGGGCGATGGCGTCGGCAGTGGCTCTGGGACCATCGCGATTCGGCTTGGGCCCCTGGTAGGGTTCGAGC
>JBAQWM010000036.1:0-1998 GCA_049298915.1 Steroidobacteraceae bacterium
GGATCAGGCTGCCGCAGGGCTCGATTACGAGCGCGCCGCGGCGCTTCGCGACCAGCTGGCCGCGCTGACCGACATCCAGTCCCGCCAGATCGTCAGCCGCGCACGCACGGTAACCGACACCGATGTCATCGCGGTCGTGGAGGCGGGTGGCGCCTTCTGCATCTCGCTGATGTTCATCCGCGGCGGCCAAGTGCTCGGCATCTCGGCATTCCATCCACGCGCGCCGATCAGCGACTCGCCCGAAGTGCTTTCAGCTTTCCTGGCGCAGCATTACCTGGAACGGGATCCGCCACCGCGGATCCTGCTTTCGCACGCGGTCGAAGACGCCGAAGCGCTCGCCACGTCGTTCAGCGAGCGCGCCGGGCGGCGCGTGCGGATTGGCCGCGCCAGCCGCGGACTGCCACAGCGCTGGCTGCAGCTTGCGAGACAGAATGCCGAAAACGAACTTCGCATGCACGGTGCAAGCCAGGCGAGTCTCACGGAGCAGTTGCAGGAACTCGGCGCCTTTCTGGGTCTCGGCGCGCCGCCCGGGCGCATCGAGTGCTTCGATGTCAGTCATACCCAGGGAGAGGCGACCATTGCCTCCTGCGTCGTGTTCGGTCCCGCGGGCCCGATCAAGGCCGAATACCGCCGCTACAACATCGAAAGCGCAGAGCGCGGGGATGATTATGGCGCCATGCGCCAGGCGCTCGCGCGGCGTTATCGCCGGCGGCAGCAGGAGCAGTCGTCATTACCCGACCTGTTGCTGCTGGACGGCGGGTCGGGCCAACTGGCCGAGGCTGCCAGGGTGCTTGCCGGGCTCTCGCTATCGGTCCCCGCGGTCGCGGCCGTCGCCAAGGGCGCCGACCGCCGCGCCGGACAGGAGCGCATTTTCTTGTTGGGTCACAAATCGGCCTCTATACTTCCGCCGGATTCGAAGGCGCTGCACCTGATCCAGCGCGTGCGGGACGAGGCCCACCGGTTTGCGATCAGCGGTCACCGCCGCAATCGCGCCCGCGCGCGACAGACATCGATGCTGGAGGCAGTCGCGGGTCTGGGGCCGAGCCGCCGGCGCGCGCTGTTGAAGCAATTCGGCGGCCTGCAGGGGGTGTTGCGGGCCGGGATCGAGGATCTCGCGCGGGTGCCCGGCATCGGACCCGCACTGGCGCAGGCGGTCTTCGAGCATCTGCACCCTGGAGCCGGATGACAAATCCCTACACGGTCCCGAATCTGCTGACGGCGCTCCGGATCGCGCTGATACCGGCGATCGTCGTGCTTTTCTACCTGCCCCAGCCCTGGGCCGATATCGCCTGCGGACTGCTGTTCGCGGTGGCGGGCGTTACCGACTCGATCGACGGCTATCTGGCCAGGCGCCTCGGCCAGGTGTCGCCACTCGGCGCATTCCTGGACCCGGTCGCCGACAAGCTGATCGTCGCGACCGCGCTCGTCCTGATCGTCAGCAGGGATCCGGCCTGGTACGTCACCCTGACCGCCGCGGTGATCATCGGCCGCGAGATCGCGATCTCGGCGCTGCGCGAGTGGATGGCCGAAATCGGCGCGCGGCACAAGATGAAGGTGTCCGGAATCGCCAAGTTCAAGACCATCGTCCAGATCGTCGGCCTGTCGATGATGCTGTTTCGCCAGGACCTGTTCACGCTGCCGATCTATCGCATCGGGCTGGCGTTGACGGTGCTCGCGGCGGTACTGACCTTATGGACAATGGTCGCTTATCTGCGGGCCGCCTGGCCGGAATTGCGCGGTATCAGGCAAACTTGACAGTGTGGACACCGTTCCTACAATGACGCCTCCTGATTGGCGACGACCGCGGGAATAGCTCAGTTGGTAGAGCGCAACCTTGCCAAGGTTGAGGTCGCGAGTTCGAGCCTCGTTTCCCGCTCCAGATTTCAAGAAACCCCGGGCCGACCATCCGGGGTTTCGTGTTTAGTGCCTCCGGGGCTAGGTGGCAGAGTGGTCATGCAGCGGCCTGCAAAGCCGTGTACGCCGGTTCGATTCCGACCC
>JBAQWM010000037.1:0-2479 GCA_049298915.1 Steroidobacteraceae bacterium
GGTCTCCGGTCAGGATCCCCGGCGAGCGCGGCGCGCACGCGCCGCCGACCGTCCACGGCGGCCAATGCGGCACTGAAGATATCGAGCAGCAGCTTGCGGCGCCGAACGCCCTGCGCGCCGCTCATGCGCGTATCCCTCAGACGGCGCGCGCCGCACGCCCGCCATGCAGATCGAGCAGGCGCTGCGCACGCGCGCCGTCCGACCGTTCGCGCTCCAGGCGCACGAGGTAGTCGGCCGAAATGTCCCCGGTGACGTACTCGCCCGAGAAGCAGGAGGTGTCGAAACTCGTGATGCGAGCGTGATCGTGCCGGCAGGCAACCACAAGATCCTCCAGATCCTGATACATGAGCCAGTCGGCGCCGATGATGCTCGCCACTTCTTCCTCGCTGCGTCCCGCAGCGACCAGCTCGGTCGCGACCGGCATGTCGATACCGTAGACATTCGGATAGCGCACCGGCGGCGCGGCCGAGGCGAAATAGACCCTGGTGGCGCCGGCTTCCCGCGCCAGATCGATGATCTGCGCCGAAGTCGTACCGCGCACGATCGAGTCATCCACCAGCAGCACATTTCGTCCGCGGAACTCGAGGTCGATGGCATTCAGCTTGCTGCGCACCGATTTCTGGCGCAGATCCTGTCCCGGCATGATGAAGGTGCGCCCGATGTAGCGGTTCTTGACGAAGCCTTCGCGATACTTGACGCCGAGCGACAGCGCGAGTTGCGCTGCACTGGTGCGGCTGGTGTCCGGGATCGGAATGACTACGTCGATGTCATGATCGGGGCGCAGCCGCGCGATCTTGTCCGCCAGCTTTTCGCCCATCCGCATGCGCGCCTTGTGCACCGAGATGTTGTCGATGATCGAGTCGGGCCGCGCGAAATAAACGTATTCGAAGATGCAGGGGGTATGCCGCGCCAGCGGCGTGCATTGCTTCGCATGCATGCGGCCCTGCAGGTCGATGTAGATAGCCTCACCCGGAGCGACGTCACGCACCAGCTCGAAATCGAGCATGTCGAGCGCGACGCTCTCGGATGCCAGCATCCATTCCGGGCCGCGCGCCGTTTCGCGCCGGCCGAGCACCAGGGGCCTGATGCCGTGCACATCGCGGAATCCGATGATTCCGTGGCCGACGATCAGCATGACGACCGCGTAACCGCCCAGGCAGCGCTTGAATACCGCCTCGAGTGCCCGGAAGATGTCGGCAGACGCAGGCCGGGCCGCAGTCGAGCGCTGCAATTCGCTCGCAAACACGTTCAGCAGCACCTCGGAATCCGAGCGCGTGTTGAGATGGCGGCGATCCTCCGCAACCATCGTATGGCGAAGTACCTCGGCATTGGTCAGATTGCCGTTGTGGGCGATGCCGATGCCGAATGGTGCGTTGACATAGAATGGCTGCGCTTCGTCGGCGCTGTCGCAGCCCGCGGTCGGGTAACGGACATGGCCGATGCCCGCGCTGCCGGCCAGCAGGCGCATATCGCGCTCGCTGAACACATCGCGGACCAGCCCGCTGTCCTTGCGCGAAAACAGTGCGTGCTCATCCATGGTCATGATGCCCGCCGCGTCCTGACCACGGTGCTGCAGCACCGTCAGCGCGTCATAAATCCTCTGGTTGACCGGGCCAGTGCCGACCATGCCGACAATGCCGCACATCGCGTCAGTTCCCCGGTGTTTCGGCGGCTCTATCCAGCAGGTCGACTGCCGCCGGCTCGGCATACCGCTGGAGCCAGCGGGCGACCGCTTCCGCCGCTGGCATTGAACGTGTCCTCTGCCACCATGGCTCCAGGTCGAGATCGACGGCCTTGCCGCCGATCACCAGCAGCCCGATCACGACTGCGGCGCGCACCAGCCCGAACAGGCCGCCGAGCATCCGGTCCATCAATGTCAGTCCTGCGGCGCGCTGCATGAAATGCGAGGTGATGGCGCCGACCGCGGCTCCCGTCAGCAGGACGAGGAACAGCAGGATCGCGCGTGCGGTCCATTCCCGGATCCCGGGTTCGGCGAGCGCGCCGCCCAGCCACGGATATAGCAGATAGGAGAAATGCCAGGCCAGCCAGAGGCCTGCCAGCCAGGCAACCAGCGCAATGGCTTCGCGCAGCAGTCCGCGAAAACAGCCTAGCACCAGCGATATGAGCAGGATCGCTGCGAAAAGATAATCAGCGCCATTCATCGGGCCGTTGCTCCGTCGGGGCGAGCCGCATTCTATCCGATGCCCCCGCAGTTCGCGGGCTGAGATTCATGGATGCGGTGCGATCACCGGCTGGAATCCGTCCTTGCGCAGTCTTTCCGCAATGCCGGCGGCATGCGCGCGATCCTGCTCCGGTCCCACGCGCACCCGGTGCAGCAGTTGTCCGCCTCCCCGGTACTCCAGTACGAATGCCGGATAACCGCGCGATCGCAGACTCGCGACAAGTTCATCCGCCTTGGCGCGGCTCGAAAACGCGCCAAGCTGCACCGCCCACGCGGGCTGCTCCGCGGCTGCCGGTC
>JBAQWM010000038.1:0-12191 GCA_049298915.1 Steroidobacteraceae bacterium
CTCATTCTCCTTGCTTGGCCAAGCGGTGCCGGTGGCATCAGCTGCCCCAGTCCACCGCATCAAAAACCTGCCGCGCGACGCCGTCCAGGTCATTCTGGTCGTAACCGACGATCGCAATGCTTCCGCGCGGCGCTGGCAGGACAACGCCGACGTATCCCTGTTCGCTGACCCGGACCGGCTCACTGACATTCCGGTGCCGGAGCAGCAGCACCGTAACCGCACCCTGCGGCATGCGGACCACCAGGTGCGGCACGACATGCCCCTCATATAGGCATCGCTTCGCATAGGAAACTTCGCCGATCCCCGGATGCAAATGCGTGCCATCCGGATCAAGCACTGCCGCAAGCGCTTCGGGAGCGATCGCCCCGGTCAGCATCATCGTACCCGGCTCATGCACGACATGACCGATGACTTCGCGCGCAAGCGAAGGGCGGGGCGAACCGAGCCACAATGCGGCCCCGACCGCGAAACCGATCACGACGCTGGCAGCCATCGCGAGCCAGCGCGTGCGCGGCAGCTTCGGCGCCGCCGGCATGACCGCCGCGCCGGTCCTGCCGAATCGCCGCACATCGACCGCGAGTGCGCGGCCAATCAGCGCATCCATTGCACGCAATTCGTCCTGGTGGCGTGCGCAGGCGGGGCACTGGCTGCGATGCGAATCGATCGCATATCCGGAGGCGGCGGGCTCGGCGCCGACGCGGCGACGGAATTCCAGGCAGTTCATGACGGCAATGGCTCCGCTGCGACACCGAGTTCCTGGCGCAGGCGGGCGCGGGCACGGAACAGCCGGGTCAGCACGGCGCCCTGCTGCAGGCCCATCTGGTCGGCAATCTCCTGCGTCGAATAGCCCATCATCACCTGCAACACCAGCGGTTCCCGGTATTCGTCATCGAGCCGGAACAGGGCCTCGCGCATCTCCGCGAGCGCGGCATCCTCGTCGGCCGCGAGCACGTCCGCTTCCGCCGCCACCAGGGCGTCGAGGTTCGTGACTTCGAGACGCTTGCGCTCGAATGAGCGGGCGAACTCCCGGCGCACGATCGTCAGCAGCCAGGATTTCGCCTTGCTCTCCTCTGCCAGCCCGTCAAACGACTTCCATGCCCGCAACAGCGCCTCCTGTACCACGTCCTCCGCCAGTTGCCGGTCCCGGCCGAGCCAGAATGCGAAGCGCATCAAATCCGGGCGCAATTCCTCGCAGATCGTCGCGAAACGTCGCTGCCTCTCCGTTCCGTGGTCGTCACGGTTCATGTATAAAGACCGGTCATAGAAGGGTTTTATTTCCGGCCCCCAGCAGGCGACTTTAGCGTAGCCGGCCCAGGAGCGTCATGGGACAGCATTTCAGCGGGAGTTATCCGCGTACCAGGCCGAGGCGCATGCGCCGCGACTCCTTTTCCCGCCGGCTGGTACGGGAATCCCGGGTGACCGCCGACGACCTGATCCAGCCGCTGTTCGTCGTCGAGGGAAAGCAGCGGCGCGAGCCCGTCGCATCGATGCCAGGCATCGAGCGCCTGAGCGTCGATCTGCTAGTGACGGAAGCCGCCCGACTCGCGGGTCTCGGAATTCCCGCTGTAGCACTTTTTCCGGTTCCCGATCCGTCATCCAAGACGGAAGACGGACGCGAGGCCTGGAATCCCGACGGCCTCGCGCAACGCGCGGTGCGCGAACTGAAGCGGGCCGTTCCCGCCATCGGCGTGATCACCGACGTCGCGCTCGATCCGTTCACGACTCACGGCCAGGACGGCATCATCGATGCCTCCGGGCACATCCTGAATGACACGACGGTCGCCGCGCTGGTGCGGCAGGCGCGCTCGCATGCTGCCGCGGGCGCCGACGTGGTGGCTCCCTCGGACATGATGGACGGGCGGATCGGCGCGATCCGTTCGGCGCTGGAGCAGGACGGGCATCACGATACCCGGATTCTCGCTTATTCCGCCAAGTACGCATCCTGCTTCTACGGACCGTTCCGCGATGCCGTTGGTTCCGCAGCCGCCCTCGGCAAGGCCGACAAATCAACCTACCAGATGGACCCGGCCAACAGCGACGAAGCGCTGCGCGAAGTCGCGCTCGACATCGCGGAAGGCGCCGACATCGTGATGATCAAACCGGGGCTGCCGTATCTGGACATCGTGCGGCGAGTCAAGGACGAGTTCGGCGTACCGACATTCGTCTACCAGGTCAGCGGCGAGTACTCGATGCTCGCTGCTGCCAGCGCGAATGGCTGGCTCGAGGAACGTGCGGCGGTGCTCGAGAGTCTTGCCTGCATCAAGCGCGCAGGTGCCGACGGCATTCTCAGCTATCATGCTGGTCGAGCCGCCGGCTGGCTGCGCGAGGATTGAACCGCATGTCCGCACACGACGGTCCGGATCGCTTTGCGCTGTTCGGGCACCCGGTGACCCACAGCTGGTCGCCATTCATCCACGGGCTGTTCGCGCGGCAATTCGATCACATCCTGGACTACAAGCTGCGCGATGTTGATCCCACGGCGTTCCGGCGCGCCGTCATCGATTTCTTCGTCGAGGGCGGCGGCGGCGCCAATGTGACGCTGCCTCACAAGCCCGCCGCCGCGGAAATCGTCAACACCCTTTCCGCGCGCGCCGAGCGTGCCCGCGCCGTGAACACGATCATCTGCAGGAGCCCGACCGAACTGTTGGGCGACAATACCGACGGCGCCGGGCTCGTGACCGATCTCGTCACCAATCTCGGTGTCACCGTGGCCGGATCGCGCCTGCTGATCCTCGGCGCGGGTGGCGCGGTGCGTGGCGTGCTTGCCCCGCTGCTCGAGCAGGAACCGCGCGAAATCCGCATCGCGAATCGCACGCCCGAACGCGCGCAACGGCTGCGCAATGAATTCTCGGATCTGGGCGAACTCTCGGCCTCGAGTTTCGACGAGATCGACGACCGGCCCTGGGATATTGTCGTCAACGCGACCGCAGCGAGCCTGCTCGGCGAAGTTCCGGCGCTGCCGCCGCGCGCCGTCGGGCGCGACACGGTTTGCTACGACATGGCCTATGGGCGCGGGGACACGGCATTCATGCGCTGGGCCAGGGAGCGCGGTTCTACGCGCGCCTACAAGGGCTGGGGCATGCTGGTCGAGCAGGCCGCCGAGTCCTACCGGCTGTGGCACGGCGTGCGGCCCGCGACCAGATCCGTGCTGGAGGCGCTCGAACGACTCTAGCCCGCCGCTCCCGCCCGCAGGTAATCGTCCTTCAGCGCGACGTAATGCGCCGCTGATTCCGCGAGTTTGTCGATTTCTTCCGCGCGGAGCGCACGCACCTGGCGTGCCGGGCTGCCAAGCCAGAGTGTTCGCGGCGCCAGCCTGCTGCCGGCCGGGACCAGGCTGCCCGCGCCGATGACGACTTCGTCGCCGACAATCGCGCCATCCATCACGATTGCGCCCATGCCGACCAGGCAGCGCGTTCCCACCGTGCAGGCATGCAGGATCACGCCATGCCCGACCGTGCAGTACGGCGCCGGGCCAGACCGACGCATCATCGCCGATGGTCACGCGGCCGATCACGACGGCGGCCGGGTCGACCCAGACCCGCTGCCCGATGACGGGATTGTGGCCGTGGTAGGGGCGGACATTCATCTCAGCCGATCGTCACGAATTCTTCCGCACTGGTGGGATGGATCGCGACCGTGTCGTCGAAGTCGCTCTTGGTCGCGCCCATCCTGAGCGCCACTGCAAAACCCTGCAGCATTTCGTCGGCGCCCATTCCGATCACGTGCAGGCCGACGATGCGATGTTCCGCTCCCACGGTTACCAGCTTCATCTCGGCGCGTCGCTTGCGCCCGGTCAGGCCGTGGTAAAGCGGCATGAAACTGGAGCGGAATACCGCGACGGTATCGCCATGTGCCGCCCGCGCCTCCTGTTCCGTGAGGCCGGCGGTGCCGATGGGAGGGTGCGAAAAGACCACGGTCGGAATCATCCGGTAATCGAGATGCCGGTCCTGCATCCCGCCAAACAGGCGGTCGGCGAGGCGCCGCCCCGCTGCGATCGCGACCGGTGTCAGTGCCTCGCGGCCGGTCACGTCCCCGACGGCGTGGATGCCGGCTGCATTCGTGTCCTGGAACAGGTCGGTCGTGATTTCTCCCGCCGCGCCGGTCGCGACGCCGGCAGCCGCGAGCCCGAGACCGTCGCTTCGGGGAGCGCGGCCGACGGCCCAGACCAGCGCCTCGAATGGCCCCATGCTGCGGCCGTCCTCGATCTCGATGTGCAGGCCTTCCGTCCGCGATGCCGCGGACCTGGGGACCGCGTGCTCGATGATGCGGATTCCGTCGTCGCGCATGGCCTTCATCAGCGCCACGGACAGGAACTCGTCGAACCCGCGCAGCATCCGGTTCCGCCGGATCAGCACCGACACCTCCGCGCCAAGTGCCGCGAACACGCCCGCGAGCTCCGCCGTGACGTAACCGCTGCCGACCAGCGCAACCGAGGCTGGCAGTTTTTCCAGCTCGAAGAATCCATCCGAGTCGATGCCGAGCTCGGCACCCGGCACCAATGGCCGCAGCGGCCGCCCGCCGGTCGCGATCACGATGTGTGGCGCCTCATGTTCGGTGGAACCTATCGTCGCCCGCGTGCCGCCGGAGAGCCGCGCATGTTCCTTCAGCAGCGTGACACCGCGCCGGGCCAGATTTTCGGCGTAAATTCCCCGCAGGCGCATCACATAGGCATCGCGATGTTCCTTCAGCTTCCGCCAGTCATGACCGCGGCGCAGGACGTCGAAACCGTAGCCGGCTGCATCATCGATTCCATGAGCAAGTTCCGCGGCATGAAACATTATTTTCTTCGGCACGCAGCCGACATTGACGCAGGTGCCGCCGAGCGGACCAGGCTCAGCCAGCACAACCTTTGCGCCATGTTCGGCCGCACGCTGCGCGCAGGCGAGCCCGCCGCTGCCGCCCCCGATGACGATGAGATCCCATCGATTTGTCATTCGTTACCCCGCGCCGGCGCCAGCAGCGCCGATGATATACTTGCAGCCCGATGATCTGGCTCTTCGTGCCCGCGATCGCCACGCTGCCGGTACGCTGCGAGTGATCCGAGTCGCCACCTGGAACGTCAATTCGCTGCGCGTGCGGCTCCCGCACCTCGCGGACTGGCTCAGCGCGAATCCAGTGGACGCCATCGGCCTGCAGGAACTCAAGGTGCCGGATGAGCGGTTTCCGCGCGCCGAGATCGAGGCGCTCGGCCTGCACGCCATTCATTACGGGCAGAAGACCTACAACGGGGTTGCAATACTGGCGCGCGGAAAGCCCGGGGACGTCACGACCGGCATCCCGGGCGATGATGATCCTGAGCGGCGCGTGATCGCGGCCAGCATTGGCGAACTGCGACTGATCAATGTCTACGTGCCCAATGGTCAGGCGGTAGGCTCGGAGAAGTACGCCTACAAGCTGGGCTGGCTGGAAAAGCTCCGGGTCTGGCTCGCGCAGGAACTGGTGCGCCACCCGTGGCTTGCGGTCATCGGCGATTTCAACATCGCGCCGGAGGACCGGGACGTGCACGATCCCGCCAGATGGGAGGGTTCGGTGCATGTCAGCGAGCCCGAGCGCCAGGCCCTTGCAGCCATCACCGGACTCGGGCTGGTGGATGTTTTCCGCAGCTTCGACCAGCCCCCCGGCACCTTTTCGTGGTGGGACTACCGCATGGGCGCATTCCGCCGCAATCACGGCCTGCGGATCGACCTGGTGCTGGCCTCGCCCGCGCTCGCGGCGCATTGCCGCGCCTGCACGGTCGATCGCAGCCCGCGCGCCTGGGAACGGCCGTCGGATCACGCCCCGGTAGTCGCTTCGTTTGACATAGGCTGATCGCGCGGATGTGATCTTGCGCAAACTAGCGCCATTGCAGTTGGCAGGCGCCGAAGGCACCAGCGTAAACTGCCCTCCACAAGACTGAAATGGAGGCCCGCCTGAGCGTGGCCCGCCCCTACCGCCGCAGCGATTTCGACGTTACCGACACGGTGCAGGTCAGTTCACCGCCCGCCGTGCGTGCTGCCGTGCTCCAGCTCTACACCGACGCCTGGCCCGGCGCGCCGCTCGCGACGCTGGAGTCTGCGCTCGATGATTTCGAGCGGCTATTCACCGGCCGGATGAGCGGCTACCTGGGTGTCGATACGGTCTATCACGACCTGCAGCATTCCCAGGACGTGGTGCTCGCAATGGCCCGCCTGATGGCCGGTTACGAAAAGAGCCACCCGGACGGCCCGCGCATCGGCGCCGAACGCGCGCTGATGGCCCTCGTGACCGCACTCTTTCATGACTCCGGCTATATCCGCGAGACCTCCGAAAAAGACATCACGAATGGCGCGGTATTCACGCGCAACCACGTGACACGCAGCGCCAGATACCTCGCGAAGTACATGCCCGCCGCGGGTCTCGGCGACTGGGTACCGGTGGCGACGCGTATCGTGCATTTCACCGGTTATGAGATGCCGCTCGACCTGATCCGCGTCGCCGATTCGCGCGACCGCCTGGTCGGCCATCTGCTGGGAACGGCGGACATGCTCGCGCAGATGGCGGATCGCTGTTATCTCGAGAAGTGCCGCGATCGGCTGTATGCGGAGTTCGTGCTGGGCGATGTCGCCGCGCGCAAGGGAGCCGACGGAGTCAAGGTGCTGTACGGCTCCGGACTCGACCTGCTGCGACAGACGCCGCAGTTCGTCGCCGACACCATCGCCAACCGGCTCGGCAGCGCATTCGGCCACAGCTATCGCCATGTCGAGCCGCTGTTTGGCGGCATAAATCCGTACATGGACGCGATCAACCAGAATCTGGAATACCTGCGCGGACTCGCGCGCAGCAGCCGCTGGCCGCTGCTGCGTCGCAATCCGCCGGTTTTCACGGTCGAGCAGAATGCGATGCAGGGCATGCGCTCGCTGCTGGTCCGGCACCTGAAGGAAGTCTGGAGCGGGCCGGCCCCGGTCAGCCCGGGATGAGCCGCGCCCAGCGCGAGCGCATCCGTGGCGGCGCATCGACTCCCAGCACATAGCGTTCGTGGATGGATGGCAGGCCCGCAAGTATCGCGGCCTCCCCTTCGACCTCCGCCCCCCTGATGGCCGCGGCGAGCAATTCAACGCTCAGCGCCGGCAATGCGCGGCGCGCGACCGGCGCGAAGCTCAGGTGCCAGGGTTCAGGTTGCACTCCCCTGCCAGCGCGGGCGTAAGGGCGGTAAAAACCGTAACGGCGCATGTGGGCTGCAAGCCATCTGGACAGCCGTGCAAATGGTCCCTTACCACCGAATTCCGGCCGCTCGAGCTGCGGCTCGTAACCGCCGGCGACCACGTGGCCGTCGACGACATCGATATCGCTCCCCCAGTGATGGCGGCTCGCCCCGGGCAGGGCCGACCACAGCAGAATGGTTTCAACCCGCGCCTCCGGCGACAGACGTCTGAGGTCGGTCGGCCGGCCGCGGCGATCGAGCGCGGGCCGCTCGCCACGATATTTCGCGTTCCAGATCCGGCGCTGGCGCTCGAAATCGCGGAATGACGACACCGGCAGCAGGTCGATGCCCGCATGCGCAGCGTCGTCACGCATCGCGAGGAACGCGTCGATCACCGCAGCGTGCAGCAGGCAGCGCGGGGAAGCCAGCTCGACGATGTGGCCGCGGTCGCGGCCGGTCAATTGCATCGCGTCCAAGCGGGCGATGCTACCGCACTGGCCGGTCGGCGAGTAACGCCGGCAGCGCCCGCGATGGTGCCAGCCGGGCGCCGGCGTATGATGGCGCGGCCGGCCGCGACCGGCACATCAGGATGCCGGGGGCGGTGCCGTGGCGCCGGTAAGAGGGAAATGAAGTCTACATTCAGGAGCCGAGCGCTGGTCATGGCGACCGTCGCCTGCGCGGCACTGCTGGTCGTGCTGATCGCCCTCGCGGCCATCGACCTGCAGATGCAGACCGCGGCGGACAGCGTGATGCTTGAACAGGTCGCCGCCACCCCTGAATCGAATCCTGCGGCCAGCATCGCCGCCGCGCTCGACCAGCGCCGCGCCGCGGACTTCGAGCGCCGCCTGCTGGTGCTGGCCGGCGGCGGCCTGCTGCTGTTCGGCATCGCACTTGCGATCGCGTGGCGTTTCATCCGGCGCATCGAGGGATCGATGGAGGATCTGCGCGACGCCGTGGACCAGCTCGCGGGCGGCGACTGGGCCACCAGTGTGCGTGGCCCTGCCGGCGGCCACGGCGCGGAACTCGCGCGTGCGCTCGAGCGGCTGCGTCTGAATCTGAGTGACCACGCGGCCACCGGCCGCGCCCTCGACCTGATGCTCGACAGCATGAATGACGCGGTATTCGTGACTTCCCCGGAAGGTCTGATAAAGCGCGTCAATGTGGCGGCGACGCAGCTCGTCGGCTGGTCACAGGCGGAACTGCTGGGGCGCGAGCTCGCCTATGTGATCTCCGACCAGGACCGCACGAATTTCAGCATCGAGCAGGCCGCCAACGAGACGCTGGAGCTGACCGTCAGGACGCAGAACGGGCAGACCATTCCGGTGTCGCTGTCCGGTTCAATCATCGCGGCCGACGATCCACGCTTCCAGGGTTGCATCTTCGTTGCGAGAAACATCACGGAACGCAAGCGCGCCGAGCGCCGGATCCGCTACCTCGCGCGCTACGACACGCTGACCAAGGTTCCGAACCGGCTGCAGTTCCAGCATTCGCTGCAGCAGGCGATCGCGCGCGCGCGCCGCGGCCGCCACGCGCTCGCGCTGATCTATGTCGATCTCGACAATTTCAAGGAGGTCAATGACACCTTCGGGCATTCGGCCGGCGATCGCGCGCTCGAGATCCTGAGCGAGCGGATGATCCGGCACATGCCGCACGGCACGATGCTCGGCCGGCTCGCCGGCGACGAGTTCGCCATCTTCATCGAGAATCTGCCGCGCGGAGAGGACAACCGCACGGCCGTGGCGCCGCTTGCACGGGAACTCCTCGACGAGCTCGGGCGCCCGTTCCAGCTCGGACAGCACGAGCTCTATGTCACGAGCAGCCTCGGCATCGCGTTCTGCCCGAAGGATGCGGACAACGTCGTTGACCTGATCCGTGACGCTGACGCCGCGATGTATCACTCGAAGCAGAATGGCGGAAACAACTACAGCTTCTTCACGCCCGAGATGAGCGTGATCGCGGTCGAGCGGCTCATGCTGAAGAGCAAGCTCAGGCGCGCGATCGAGCGTGATGAGCTTGTGATGTATTACCAGCCCAAGATCGACCTGCGTGACGGGCGCGTGGTCGGCGGCGAGGCCCTGCTGCGCTGGAGGGTGCCGGGCCACGGCGATATTCCGCCGGCGCAGTTCATCCCGCTCGCGGAGGAGTCGAATCTGATCCAGGTGATCGGCGAATGGGTGCTGAAGCGGGTCTGCAATGACTACCGGAGCTGGCAGGACCAGGTGCCGAAGCCGGGGCGCATTTCCATCAACCTGTCGCTGAAGCAGTTGCGCCAGGCGGAATTCCTGACGCGCTACCGTTCGGTATTCGACGACACCGGCGTGGCGCCATCCAATTTCGAGCTCGAGATCACCGAAACCACCCTGATGACCGACGCGCGCCGCATGGTGCCGCTCCTTGACGAGCTCAAGGCGATGGGGCTGCACCTGTCGATCGACGATTTCGGGACCGGTTATTCATCGCTGTCCGCCCTGCAGCAGTTTCCGGTCGGCACGCTCAAGATCGACCGGTCCTTCGTGCGTCACGCTGCCGTGTCGCGCGAAGATGCGACGCTCGTGCGCACCATCATCGAGATGGGCAAGAATCTCGGGCTCGAAGTGGTCGCGGAGGGCATCGAGTCGCAGCAGCAGCTGGCCTATCTGCGCGATGTCAACTGCCACTATGGCCAGGGCCGCCTGTTTGGCGAGCCCATGCTGGCCACCGATTTCCTGCAACTGCTGGTGACACAGGGCCGTGGCGACTCCCGCTTCAGGCCCATGTTCGTCAAGTCCTGAATCAGCCCCGGCCGCGGGGGCCGCGGTTGACGTGCGGTGCCTGCCGCATGGAGCATGGGCGCGATGGAAGGGACGGTACTGGAAGACATCCTGGTGCTGCTGGCCGCGACGCTCGCGGTAGTTGTCAGCCTGCGGCGGCTGCGGATGCCGCTGATCATCGGTTTTCTCGCGGTCGGCATGGCGGTCGGCCCGCATGCGCTCGGCTGGGTGGCCGCGACCGAGACTACCGGGGCGCTGGCCGAGTTCGGAGTCGTGTTCCTGCTGTTCACCCTCGGTCTCGAGTTTTCGCTGCCGCGCCTGATTGCGACCCGCGGCGAAGTATTCCTGCTCGGCAGCCTGCAGGTGGGCGTGACCACCGCCGCCGCGGCCGCGATCGCGGTGGCATTCGACGTACCGCTGGCTGTCGCCGTGGTACTGGGCGGAGCGGTCGCGATGTCCTCAACCGCAATCGTCCTGCAGCAGCTGACCCATCAGGGCGAGCTCAATCGCACGCACGGGCGGCTGGCATTCGGGACGCTGCTGTTCCAGGACCTCGCGGTCGTGCCATTCCTGGCGCTGGCCGGCGTACTGGCCGCGAGCGATGTCCCGGGTTCGACGCCCGAAATCGGATTCGCAATACTCAAGGCCGCAGTCGCGCTGGTGATCGTGCTGGCGGCGGGGCAATGGCTGCTGCGTCCGCTGTTTCACGAGATTGCCGCGAGCGGAGCGCCGGAACTCTTCACATTTGCCGTCCTGTTTGTCGCGATCGGCGCGGCCTGGTCCACGCACGCTGCCGGCCTGACCTTCGCGCTCGGTGCATTCCTGGCCGGCATGATGCTCGCGGAAACCGAGTACCGATATCAGGTCGAGGCCGGCATCCGGCCGTTCCGCGACACGCTGCTCGGCCTGTTCTTCGTGACCATCGGCATGCAACTCGACATTCCCGCGCTGTTCCGGCAGCTGCCGGTCGTGACCGCGATCCTGGTCGGCATGCTGTTGCTGAAGACGCTGATCGTGATGGTGGCCGCCCGCGGTTTCGCGGGCCAGTGGTTCAAGGCGCTGCGCACCGGGATAGTGCTGTCCGAGGGCGGCGAGTTCGGATTCGCACTGCTGACGCTCCTGCTGCAGAACCGGCTGATAGCCTCGGAAATCACCCAGCCCCTGCTGGCGGCGATCACGCTCAGCATGGTGCTGTCGCCGTTCCTGATCAGGCACAACAAGCGCATCGCGCGGCTGCTACTGCACGAAAGCGGCCCGATGGAGACCGAGCTTGCCCGTGTCGACGCTGCGACCCAGGCGCTCGCCGCGCGCGACCACGTCATCCTGTGCGGCTTCGGCCGCGTCGGCCAGAATGTCGCACGCGTGCTCGAGAGCCAGGGTTTCGAGTTTCTGGCGCTCGATCTCGACCCGTTTCGCGTGCGCACCGCCCGCGAGGCGGGCGATTCCGTCATCTTCGGCGACGCCAGCGACGAGAGACTGCTCTACTCGGTGGGGCTCGAGCACGCGAGTGCGGTCATCGTCACGTTCTCGGATCCCGAGCGGTCGCTCCGGATCGTCGAGGCCGTGCGGCGCCAGCGCGGATTCGTGCCGATACTGGTGCGCACGATCGACGACACGCAACTCGAGGAACTGCACGCGGCCGGAGCCACGGAAGTCGTGCCGGAAACACTGGAGGCGGCGCTGACGCTGGTCTCGCACGCGCTGCTCGTGCTCGACGTACCCATGTCGCGTGTGCTGCGCACGGTCGGCGAGATCCGCAGGCAGCGCTACAAGACGCTGCGAACGGTATTTCGCCGCGAGGGTGCGGAACTCATCGATGAATCCCATGCGCTGCGCGAGGAACTGCACACCGTCGTGCTGCCGCCGGGCGCATGGTCGGTGGCCCGTTCCCTGCGCGAAGTCCGCGAGCGCGGCGCGGAAGTTTCATTCACGGCGGTCCGGCGCGCCGGTATCGTCGGGCGCGACCCTGATCCGGAAATGAAACTGCGCGAGGGCGATATCGTGATCCTGTTCGGCACGCCCGAGGCGAACGAACATGCCGAGGCCGTATTGCTGGCGGGTTAGCCTGACGTCGATTCAGTTGGCGCCGATGACGATGTCGACGCCACCAGAGCCGGTATCGATGACACCGCTGCCGGAACCCTCGCGCAGCCTCAGCGTCCTGGTGCCAGGTTCGGACTCCCCGACCGTGGCGCCCGGCGCATCAACTTCAATCGGGCCGCTGCCGGTATCGATCACGATTTCCATCGAGGGGGCGCTCGCGGACTGCAGGCGCACGCTGC
>JBAQWM010000039.1:0-2855 GCA_049298915.1 Steroidobacteraceae bacterium
GTTCTGGAGGGTGTTCCTTCCGGCCGCATCACGCTCGAGATTAGTGCCAAGGATTACGCAGACCGGGAACTCGATATTGTCGTCGGTGATGAGACATCTCCGTTAGAAATCGGCCTGTCGATCGGCGGCACGATTGCCGGCCGCCTCACCGCCGCCGATGGCATTACACCGGTCGCGGGAGCCGTGGGTTTGTTCGACCTCGATCAAGGTTTCGGCGGCACAGGCCGGACCGGCGAAGCTGGAGAATTCTCGTTTCCGAACCTGGAGGCAGGGCGATATCAGCTTACGGGGCAGGCAGGAAACGCAGCCACGGCACGGGAAGTCGTGCTGGCCCACAATCAGCGAATGGAAGGAATCGCGCTCGTGCTCAGCGCAGCTCGCAGCATCCGCGGCATGGTCACGGGCCTGCGGCCCGAGGACCTCGAACGGGTCAGCATTTCACTGCGCCGCGACGGCGATGCCGGGAATCCCTATGGAGAAGTTGGTGTTGATGATCGTGGCGCGTATGTACTGCAGGGCGTGCGGCCGGGGCGCGTGCATGTCGTAGCAGATGTCACCATGCGCCGGCAGCTGTCGAAGACCGTGGAAGTACCCGCGGACTCCGACATCACGGTCAATCTCGATTTTCCAGCCGGCGCACGATTGTCAGGCCGCGTTACTCGCGGCGGAAAACCGCTGTCGGGCGTGTGGCTCACACCGCGGCCAGCCGTGGAGCAACGCGTGTATGTCTATGGAACATCGACGTCGAAGCAAGGCACATATGTGATGGAAGACCTGGCTATCGGTGAATACGTTGTCTTTGTCGGCGAACACAGGAGCCGACCGGTCGAGGTATCGGGCGATACCGTCTTTGACATCGATGTGCCCCTTGCGCAGCTCTCTGGTCGGGTGCTCGAAGAAGGAGGCAAGGTCCCCATTGTTGGAGCCGACGTGGCCCTCTGGCCGGCGGAGCCAGGTTCATCGCAAATTCGGTTGCAGGACCGCTCGAATCATTTCGGGCAGTTCGCGCTGGTTGGGTTGGAGCCGGGCGATTTCATGCTGACGGCCTACAAACAGGGATTCGAGATGTTCCGTGAGCGGATCTCGTACGCTTCGCCCGTCGCTGATTTGACGATCCGGCTGCGTAAGAACAAGGGCGTAGAAATCAGGGTGCGCGACGCGCGCAGTGGAAAGCCCGTGCAGGAGGTCATCGCGATCGAAATGTTCGGCAACCGCAACGGCAGCAGGCTGCAGCTACATTTGGACGGAGACGGAATCGGAAGTATCCCGGGCGCACTCGCGGGCAGCACGATTTCGTTCTGGGCTTACGGGTACGGCTCCACCATGATCCGTGAATGGAGCGGCCAACCACTCGACCTGCAGCTCCAGCCGCAAAAGGCCCAGTGAGCCTCGTGATCAGCAAGAGTTTCGTGGGTCCATTCCGGACACATCGGTAGCGCTCCTGGTCCGGAGACATGGGCACACTCTAGGCTCGAGCGGGTTGCGTGCATGCTGGAAGTGGCTGTGCTCGCGGCCGATGACGTCACCACTTACCATGTCACATAAGCTCAAGTAAGCGTGGAAATTTGTATCAGACGGGGACACTCCAACTCTAACAAACAGAGTCTCAAGTATACTGGAGGCAGTTCAGCACGCGATTTTTGTAACTGTTCATCGACATTAGTGTCGACCAACAGAAAGCAACCGGTGGAAAGATAGGTCTCGCCAGTGTTCCATCGAGCCTATTTTCTGATCTTGTCATTTCTGTCGCTCTCCGTCTCGGGATGCGGCGGCGGTGGTTCATCGGGTGCGGGCGGCAATCCGGATACTCCACCGACGTTGGAGTTCTTCGCGTCGCCACAGGCCATCATCAACGGTCAGACCTCGATGCTGATCTGGACGTCGTCGAATACCTCGCGTTGCACTGCGTCGGGAGGATGGTCCGGATCGCGGGCCGTCAGCGGCAGTGAAGGGACGGCGGCGCTGGCGAATTCCGCAACCTTCACACTTGCCTGTACCGGGAGAGGCGGGACGGTTCAGCAAAGTGTCACGGTCGATGTGTTTCCGGATCCGGACCCGCCTTCATACATTAATGCAGCCTTCGGAGACAGCAGCGCAACCGTGTCCTGGCAGTCGCAGGTCGGAAATTCCTATGCCGGCTTTCCGGTCTCGAGCAATGTCTACGTCTCCACAAGCCCGAATATCAACGTGCGCACCTTCGACGCGTCTCCACCCAACCAGGTGATGCGTGGACTGACCACAAGGCCGGTGATTTTTCGGGGGCTTTCAAATGGCACCGCGGTCTACATCGTTGCGACGGATGTGGCGAATGGCGTCGAGAGCGCACCGAGTCTGGAAGTCAGCGTCACGCCACGACCCGTCCCGCCGCTCGTGGAGAACATCGATTCCCTAAATGATTCCGGGGTTGCCGGCTGTACCGACCTGACAATGCGCAATCTGCCGTGTCCGGTGCCGGATTTGCCCAACCAGGACGCTGACCATGGGCGAGACGCAGCCGCCAGAAACGGCCAGCTCGTCAAGACCGGTTTCGGGCCGGCTGGATTTGATTTCACGAAGTTGGACGCGAATGGCGATCCGCTGCCGGATGACGCGACGACGTGGCCTTGCGTGAGAGACAACGTCACAGGGCTGATCTGGGAGGTACCTGCCGATTCCGGCTTAACGTTCGCGGAGAATCTGTATACGTGGCATCAGCCCGATCCGCTGCTGAACGGCGGTGATCCGGGGCAACCCGATGGGGGATCGTGCACAGGCAGCCGGTGCGATACCGACGGATTCATTCAGGCCCTGAACGCTGCCAGTCATTGCGGCTTTCAGGACTGGCGCTTGCCGACACGTCGGGAACTGTTCAGCCT
>JBAQWM010000040.1:0-1659 GCA_049298915.1 Steroidobacteraceae bacterium
TTCGGGTTTACGGATGCTTCGCCCGCGGGCTCAGCATGACAGGAGTGCGGCCCTACAGTGCCGCGCCGCTCGCTAGCAGCAGCGCCGACTGCTGGGAGAAGGTGCCGCCGGAGCCTGTCACGTAGACCAAATCGGTAGGACCCGGTACCTGGTGCTCGCCGGCGTCGCGACGGATCTGGCGCACCGCCTCGGTGACCTGGGCACAGCCACCCGCGGTTGACGCCTGGCCATAGGAGAGCTGACCGCCATGCGTGTTCAGTGGCTTATCGCCTTTAAAGGTCAAATCGTGCTCCTGAACCCAGTCCCCAGCGGTGCCCTTCGGGCAGAAGCCGGACTCTTCCAGCTCACACATCACGGTGATGGTGAATGAGTCGTAAATCTCCATAACCTGGACATCGGACGGGCCGTAGCCCGACATGGCGAACGCTTTACGCGCGGCCCGACCCACTGGGGAGATGGTGATCTCACCGACGTGCGTGAGGTTGCCGCGCGACACGCCGTTGGCGCCGCCGAGCACGTAGGCTGGCTTATGGCGCATACCTCGCGCGATGTCCGCCCGGGTCACGATGAACGCGCAAGCCCCGGCGCAGGGCATGACGCATTCCAATAAATGAAGTGGATCTGCCACGATGCGCGAGTTAACCACGTCGTCGACCGTAATCGGCACGTCGTGCCAGATGGCCATCGGATTGTGGTTGGCGTTGTAGCGCAGGTCCACGCTGATCTTGGCGCGCTTCTCCACGGTAGCGCCGTACAGCTTCTCGTAGCGCTTGGCAATCATGGCGTACCAGCCGTTCGCCCCCACGGTCGGGCCGAAGGGTGCGGCGAACTCAGAGGTAGCCGTCTCGGTGTGACCTGGCCCAGCTGGGCGTCGGGGCCGCGAGCCGTCTATCGCGGCACTCATGCCGCAGAGCACGTAGTCACACAAGCCCGCGTTGATGTAGGCAGCCGCCTGCAGCGCCATCGTGACTCCGGCCGCGCCTTGCGCATCACAGCCGGTGGCGAAGGTTGGGTAGATGCCCATGTATTCGGCCATCTTCGGATTGTAGCCGCTCCCGGTCGGGGTCATGCCCTCTTCCAGGATCATCCCGTCGATGTCCGCTTTTGTCAGCCCAGCATCTTGAATCGCAAGATACGCCGCCTCAGCCAGCAAGCTCATCGCATCGCGGCCCGGCCGCGTCCGCTCTGGCTTCAGCTCGCCAATCCCGACGATAGCGGCCGCGCCGCGCATGTTGTCCTTCATACCCGTTCCCTCAGCTCATGAGAAGATATTTTGCCGGCTCTTTGCTCCAGCGCGGGCATTCTCCTTTCCCTGTCCGCGGTAGTCAAGAGCAGGCAATTAGAGTCGCATCTTTTACTTTTGATATTTCGTAGATTGAAGTTGGACGAAGATCAAACGAAACGCTAGGGGTCGGGGCTATAGCTCGTAGTAATTGCTATAAAGTAAAGCCTCGACCCTGTTGCGGTTCTTTTTTTCACCGAGATCATCGATCATAGCCCTAGATCCTGTTGCCACCGAGACAAAGGGAATACCAGTTTATCGATTGATGGTGCAACGGTCGCTGTGTTAGAAGCGGCTGCGGTGATCAGTGAGGCGAATTGCGCGGGTCCGGCAGCGGGGAGTGCGCCCCGATGATCGCTGCAAAAATCTGCATCCAC
>JBAQWM010000041.1:0-19665 GCA_049298915.1 Steroidobacteraceae bacterium
GTCATCACCTGCTGGCCGCGCTTAAATCCGAACTCGGGCGCGATGCCATGGAATTCTCGTTGACGGCTCCGGCGGACGAGAAATCGATATTTCGCTATGAGATGCACACGCTGCCGAATGAGATTGGCGACCGCATCGGCACGTCGACGCTATTTGCCGCCTGGAATGCGGCGATTTACGTCAACCAGATCGAGGACGAGCGGCTCGACGAAGTCGTCACGGGCGGCGGCTATCTCGATGCGACCCAGACTGTTCTGCACAAGCACGGCGGCCTCTGGTTCAACGACGAGACTTTCGTCGTAAGCCGGCGCAGAAAATAGTGGATCCATCGACCACCACGCCGGTACCAGCGCACATGGTGGGGCCGGCGCGAGCCGGACTGAAGGAACGGATCATTGAATTCGTCAGTCCGGCCTCGGTCGAGCTGACGACGCATGAAAGGGATGCAGAGCGCGCCCTCAGCGTGTTGCTGCCGCCGGGAGCATCGGTCTACATAACGCATACGCCCAATTCCACGATCGGCGACGTCGCGTCGGTCGCCTGCGCAGTCGAGAGCTGGGGTTACAAGGCCTTCCCGCACATCGTGGCAAGACGGATTCAGAGCGTGCGCTCGCTCACCGAGGCGCTCGGGCGATTGAGCGACGGTGGCATCACGCGTGCGCTGCTGGTCGCGGGAGACCTGTCGACGCCGACCGGAATTTTCACGAGTACCCAGGAGCTTCTTGCAACTGGCGCGTTCGTGCGCGCCGGGTTTAACACGCTCGGGGTGGCCGGTCACCCGGAAGGACACAGCAGAATCGGTCCATCTCTGCTGTGGTCAGCGCTGCGAGGCAAGCAGGAGTATGCGGAGCGGACCGGCACGCGCATGCACATTGTCAGTCAGTTCGGATTCGATCCTGGCGCGATCGCCCGATGGGAAGCTGAGCTGACAAAGCACGGTATAACACTGCCGGTGCATGTCGGCATCGCCGGACCCGCGTCGCTCAGGACCCTGATCAAATACGCGATGCTGTGCGGCATTGGCGCCTCGCTCAGCGCGCTGATGAGGAATCTGAGTGCGCTCAGCTCGATGCGGCACCTGGCGACGACGGCAGACGAGATCCTGATGCAGATCGTATGCGTCCGCGACGGTCCCGTCGCCCGTCGCATCGTGCAGCCTCATTTCTTTTCATTCGGAGGGGTCGCGCAGAATGTGCGCTGGTTGCATGCGATCCGGAGCGGCAATTTCGAAGTGGACCTGGACGCCGGTACCCTGGTTCTGGGCAAATGAGCGCGAGACTGCCCATCCGATGAGCCGGGCATTCGTAAAGGAAATGGATGTCGCCGAAGGCGAGGAGCTGCCGGAGCTGCGCGTCAGCCCGCATCGGAACCTGGTGACGCCCGCCGGTCTGCGGCAGATCGAAATCACAGTCGAGCAGCTGCAGACTGCATTGAGTGAAGCCCGCGCGGCCAACGACCGCGCGAGCATCGCCCGGATTCAGCGCGACCTGCGGTACTGGAGTGAGCGCTCGCGCACAGCCGAAGTCATCGCGGTCCAGGCGGTGACCGACAAAGTGCGCTTCGGATCCGGCGTGACACTTGAGAAACAGGACGGCGAGCGCGTCCATTACCAGATTGTGGGTGAGGATGAGGCGGATCCTGCCGGCGGCAGGATTTCATATGTGTCGCCGGTTGCACGCCTGCTGATCGGCGCCGCGGTCGGGGATGTGGCGAAGCTCGCAGATGGAGATGCTGAAGTCGTCGAAATAGCGTAGGTCGGCCGACTCCTACAGCAGAGCATCAAGGGTCCTGATCAACCGGTCGATCTCCGCCGGGGACGTGTAGTGCACGAATGATGCCCGCACGACCCCGTCCCCGGTATCCATGCCCAGTGCCTGCACCAGGCGATAGGCGTAGAAGTTTCCGACCCCGACACCAATCTTCAGCTCTGCGAGCCGGCCCGCGAGATCCATCGAGCGCTGGCCCCCGGCGGTGAATGAAACAGTTGGCGCGCGTTCCGCCGCCCGCTTTTTCCCGATCAATCGAATCCGGGGGTGAAGTGCCAGGAAGTCGAGCAGCGGTTGCAACAATGCCGTTTCATGGCCACGGAACAGCTCCCTGACCGCCGCCGCGCGCAGCTGCACTGGCTTGCCCTTGAAACCGTGCCGGTCCGCAACCGCATCCATGTAATCCATCACGCCATTGACGGCTGCGATCTGCGCATGATCGGGACCGGCCGGCGTGAACCTGGCGGCGCCATCGCCATCCTTGAAGAAATGCGCCTGGTTCGGCAGCCCGGCATTCATCTCACGGCGCATGACCATCGCCCCGAGGTGCGGGCCATAGACCTTGTACAGGGAGAAGAGGTAGAGGTCCGCGCCCAGCGCCTGAATATCCGGCAGCCCGTGCGGGCAGAAGGCCGTGCCGTCGATCAATGCCCAGGCACCGGCAGCGTGAATCCTGTCGGTGAGTTTGCGAACGGGATTGATACTCGCGACGACATTCGAACAATGCGTGAAGGCGACCGCCTTTGTACGTGGACCGAGCAATGGCTCGAGATCCGCGGCGTTTAGCTCCGCGGTTTCGGGGTTGACCTTCCACTCACGCACGACGACACCCGTATCCTGCAGCCGGCTCCAGGAGCCGATATTGGCCTCGTGGTCCTGGTTGGTGACGACCACTTCATCACCCGGCCGCAATTTCTGGCGCAACGCCTGGGCGACCACGTAGGTGTTCTGCGAAGTGGTCGGCCCGAAGTGCATCTCGTCGGTCCCGACATTGAGCCATGCCGCCATGCGCTCCCTTGCAGCGTCCATCTGATCGCCGGCCATTGCCGAGGGCGCAAATGCGTAGTAGGGCTGGACCTTGGTCTGCCGGTAATAACGCTCGAGCCACTCGATGGTCTGTCTGCAGGCAAAGGAGCCGCCCGCATTTTCGAAATGCGCGAATCCCGCAAGGCTTGGCTCGGTGAAGGCGGGGAACTGTGCCCGGATGAATTCCTGGTCGAGAACCGTCATGAATTACATCCTGGGCAATCGCCGTCGTACGGCATGCGCCTGATTATCTCATGTGCAACGACGGATTAGGCTCTGGATCTCTTGATACTATGCCGGACTGAAACTCCCCTGGAGCGCAGGAGCCGCCGCATGCCGATGCACTGCAATCACGATCAAGTACTTGCGGTTCTTGCAATTTCGATGCTGGCATGCAGCGGCGCGTCCGCGGACGCAGCCGCCACCGCGCCATCGGGCGACACGCCCGCGGATTTCAATCGCAAGACCGATGAGTTCGACCACGTCAAGCGCGAGGAAATGATTCCGATGCGCGATGGCGTGAAGTTGAAGACTTTCATCCTCGTGCCGAGAGGGGCGAAGCGGGCACCGATGCTGCTGAGCAGAACCCCTTACAACGCGGCGGAACGCGTAGCGCGTTCCAGCAGCCCGCATCTCGCAGCCGTCGTGCAGCAGATGCAGGACACGGCGGTGGCTGCCGGCTACATCATCGTGTACCAGGACGTGCGTGGAAAATACGGATCCGAAGGCGATTACGTCATGACATGGCCGCTGATTGGCCCATTGAATCCGACTGAAACCGACCATGCCACCGACTGCTACGACACTATCGAGTGGCTGGTCAGGAACGTGCCGGAATCCAATGGCCGCGTCGGTACGATCGGCGGTTCCTACGAGGGCTACACTGCCGTGCTGTCGACGGTGCGTCCACACCCCGCGCTCAAGGTCGCCGTGCCATTCGCACCGATGATCGACGGCTGGATGGGCGATGACTGGTTCCACAATGGCGCGTTTCGCCAGGACGGCATTCTGCAGTACACCTACGAGCAGGAAGCGACCCGCAACAACCAGGAAAAATGGTGGTCCGGGATCCGCGACACCTACGAGGCATTCCTGAAGGCTGGCTCGGCGGGCGCAATGGCATCTTCGCGCGGGCTCGAACAACTCGCATTCTGGAGGTCGCTGGCCGCGCACCCGAGTTACGACTCTTATTGGCAGGAGCAGGCGGTGGACAAACTGATCGCCAGGGAACCGCTGCGCGTACCGATGATGATCGTCGCCGGTCTCTTCGACCAGGAGGACATCTATGGCGGGCCGGCCTTGTACAAGGCCCTGGCGCCAAAGGATCCCGGCGGCGAATTCGTTCACCTGGTACTCGGCCCCTGGAATCACGGCCAGGGTCGACGCGAGGGTCGCGGCATCGGCGCCATCCAGTTCGAGGGCGATACGGCAGGCTGGTTTCGCCGCAATGTGATGCAGCCGTTCCTGGATCACCACCTGAATGACGGCCCGAAACCCGACACGCCGCGCGTGCTTGCCTATGAAACCGGCGCCAACCAGTGGCAGCGCTATGACGCCTGGCCGCGCTCGTGTGCGAGCGGGTGCCCCGGAAAAGCGCGCGACATATTCCTGCTCCCCAACGGGCGGCTCGGCTTCGATCGGACTGCGTCGGCGGCGCAAGCCTTCGACGAATACGTCTCCGATCCTGCCAAGCCCGTGCCGTATCGCGAACGCCCGACCCTGTCGTCGAGCGACAAGGAATCCACCTGGGGTGAATGGCTGGTGGACGACCAGCGATTCGCGGCGTCGCGGACCGACGTGCTCGTCTATTCGAGCGAACCGCTGAAGGAACCGCTGCGCGTAGCGGGTCAGCCGATCGCCAGGATATTTGCATCGACCAGCGGCAGCGATTCCGACTGGGTAGTCAAGATCATCGACGTGTGGCCGGATGAAGTTCCGGATAACCCGAAGCTGGGCGGCTATCAGCAGATGCTCTCGGCGGATATCTTCCGTGGGCGATATCGCGAGGATTTTGCGGCACCGGCGCCGATCACGCCCGGCAAGGTGCTGGAGTACCGCATTGCATTGCCGCAGGTCAGCCACACGTTCCTGCCGGGACACCGGATCATGGTGCAGATCCAGTCAAGCTGGTTCCCGTTGTACGACCGCAATCCGCAGTCGTTCGTGCCGAACATCATGTACGCGGCGCCCGAAAGCTATGTGAAAGCCACACAGCGCATCTGGCACGGAGGGGAACACGCGACGGCGATCGAGCTGCCCGTCGTCCGCTAGACGCGCTGCGCGCGTGTTCCTTTGCCTTCAGGCGGCGTTCTTTTCCAGCATGCCCTGCCAGATCGGCTCGAACTCCGCCTTGACCTTGGCATAGGATTGCCGCTTCTGCGCGCGTTGCCAGTACGCAACGACATTGGGGAACGCTTCAAAGGGCGCGGCGAGTTGTGCGTAGTACAAGGGCGGGATCATCGCGCAGTCCGCCATCGAAAACGTCTCGCCACAGATCCAGGACTGGCTGGACAGCCGCTGTTCGTAATGCGTGTAACTCACGTTGACGAATTTCCTTGCCCTGGCCGCGGCTTCTTCATTCGGCTGGCGATACCCGAATTTCTGGAACAGCAGTTCCGTCACCGGGTCATTCAGATAGAAGTCCGACATGCGATCCATGAAACGCACCTGGCGTGCTGCATCGCCGCCGGCGATCGGGATCAACCGCGTCGTGTTCGGGAACTTGTCCTCGAGATATTCGATGATCGAAGTCGATTCCGGAACCTGCCAGTCCGCACTCGGTTTCAGGCAGGGAACCTTTCCGATCGGGGAAATCTTCTCGAGAGCTGCGCGGCCCTCGGGTGACATCAGATTCACGATCTCGCGATCGAAGTCGATGCCCTTTTCGTAGAAGGCGATCAGCACCTTCTGGCAATAGGTCGAAAGCGGGTTGTAGTACAGCTTCATTGTGGCCTCCTCACTCCAGGATATTCAGGGTGCTGACAGGATCCAAGGTCGACAAAGGTTGTCGCGTCGCTGCCCTCCCTGCGCCTGATCTGCGCGACATCTGTCCAGGCCTGGTAAACCCGGTCGCTGGACGCCGCAAGAATTTCGGTGAGCGTGAGGGTGTGCATGTTCAGCCGCCTTTCACCGCGGGCGATGACAGCACTCTGGCAAGCTCATCGAGGCGCTGGCGCCAGAACTGGTGGTAGATCGAAATCCAGTCCAGCGCACCCGCAAGGGCCTCCGGGCGGAGAGAGCAGTAGTGCGTACGACCGTCCTTGCGCCGCCGTATCAACCCGGCGCGCTCCAGGACCGCGATGTGCTTGGAAACGGCCGCAAGCGACATGTCGAATGGACGGGCGAGCTCGGTGATCGTTTGCTCGCGCTTGGCCAGTGCGCGCACCAGGCGGCGGCGGGTGCTATCGGACAGCGCGCTGAACACGCGATTCAGGCTTGCTTCACGCAGGTCCGAAATGCTCGCATCGGAGATCTTATATTCAACCATTTTGTTGAATATAGGCCGATACAGGGAATCCGTCAACAACTCGCAGTGACGCCCACCGCCGAAGTCCGCATGAATGATCGCGGCCGCCCGCGTGATCGGCTGCTGTCTGGCGCCATGCCCTTGGTCCTGAATTCAGCCAGGGCCTCGTCCAACCTCTTCAGATGAGCGATCCCCATGCCGCTCGCAAAGTGCTACGCCCGCCGACCGGCCGACGATAGCCGGGCCGGTCACTGCCAGATTTCGTTCGCGACGTAGCAGACCAGACTGGTAGCAATCACCAGGGCTGTAACGATCATGATCTTTTTCCTCTCACCCGCACGCAGGACAAGTTCGTGGGCCTTGCGGCTCACGATCGATTCAGGGAATCACGGTATGCCGGGCTGCAGGAATCATCACCCGACAAATCGAAGCATAACACGCATGAATTGGACGATGTTCAGCATCGCTCTATGATTTCCAGCAGTCGTGAACTCGCGCCCATTCTCCGCAGCAGCCGGAAGAAGATGCTTGACTCAGAAGGAAATTGGCTGGCGCAGCGATTGCGGCTCGACATCGGGCCCCAGATCCAGCACTGCGGCCGAGTGCGTCAGCCATTCGAGTGATATTGCATCGACGCCGGTAGCCGCGAATTCGCGGATATTGGCGAGCGTAATCCCGCCCGATGCTTCGGTGTAGCAGCGCCCATCTACCTGCTTCACGGCCCGGCGCAATTCGTCGGGCGACATATTGTCGAGCAGCGTGGCTGCCGTGCTGCTGGACATAGCCGAGGTCGCAACCGGTTTGCGTCGCGACCCAGCGGCGCGGGCTCGCAGTCCGTTTGATTGACGAGGCACGGTGCTTCGAATAACTTGCAGGCGCGCGTTTCGCGCAGTGGCGCGGAAGGGACCGGAAGCTATGAATCCGCCGGTGATTTCGGATGCCGGCAGGCGCCGGCGATATGCGCGCCGATTTCCGGGATGTCGGGGCCGTCGCAGCCGGCAGAGAGGCTTGCGCGCACGCCAGCACCGGACATGAGATGCGTCGTCTGATCCTGGCGGGCTTGATATCGTGTTCCTTTCCTTGCGCGCCGGGTCCTGCGGTCGCGCAGGCGGAACTCGAGGAAATCACCGTCATCGAGCTCAAGCGGCCGCGACGCGCGTTGCAGCCTGCCGCCGAACTGGACCACGCGACCATCGGCGAATCTGCGCCCGTCACCCTGACGGACATCTTCAGCCGCCTGCCGGCCGCCGGCATCCGCACCAATTCGCGCGGCGAAGCGGTATTCCGGCTGCGGGGCTCCGAGGAACGGCAGACGGGCATTTTCCTGGACGGCGCGCCGCTCAGCGTGCCATGGGATGGCCGGGTGGATCTCGGCGCCTTGCCTGCGGGCATCGTGGACCAGGTGCGCGTGAGCGCGAGCGCCGCACCGATCGAATACGGCATCAACTCGACTCTCGGTGTCGTGGAAATATTCACGCCGATTAAGTCGCAGCCGGGACTGAATGGCCTGCAGGCGGAACTGGGGTCGCAGGAATCGGCTTCGCTCAGCGCCATCGGCGGTGCGCGCAGCGGCAGGGTCGAGTGGCTGTTCGGCGGGGCATTGCGCACGCAGGGCGGAGAGGCACTGAGCAGCAGGTCGGTCATCCCCTATGGGCCCGTGCAAGGCGGCGCCCGCGCCAACACGGATCTGGAAAGCGCCAGCCTGTTCGTGTCCACAACCGCGCGGCCCGCATGGGGCATTGCACGCGCATCGTTGCTTTCGGTCGGAGCCGAGCGCGGCATCGCGAATGCCGGCCATATCGATCCCGACGCCGGATTGCCGCGCTACTGGCGCTACCCGCACTGGCGCTTCAATCAGCTCACGATCAATGCCGCTGCGGAACTTGGTGCCGCGATGCGCCTGCGATCGACGCTGTGGCTGCAGCATTTCGAGCAGACGATCGATCAATACGCCGATGACACATATTCGACTGTCGAGAGCAGCGAGGAGGACCGGGACCGGACAATTGGCATCCGGATGGTTCTCGATCGGCCATTCCAGGCATTGGATCTGCGGCTGGTGGCCAACGCACAGCTGACGAAGCATGAACAGGTCGACGTGGATCGGGCCGACGGCATCCGCGGCCCGCGCCAGGCCTTTCAGCAGAATCTCCTGAGTCTGGGCGCCGAAGTCGACTTGGCTCCAGTCGAAGCACTGTTGCTTTCGGCGGGACTCTCCTACGATCTTGCGGCAACGCCGGCGACCGGAGGCCGCGAGTCTCAGGACGGACTCTCCGCATGGGCGGCGAGCCTCGCTGCCCGCTGGCATCCGGCTGAACAGTGGCAGATTGCCGCTACGGTAGGGCGCCGCACGCGCTTTCCGTCCTTGCGCGAACTCTATGGCGAGGCTCTCGGACAGTTCGTGCCGAACCCCGGCCTGCGGCCAGAGACCGCGTGGCTTGCGGACCTTGCGATACAGCGCGAGTGGAGCGATCGACAGCTGCGGATGCGGCTGACGCCATGGTTTCTGCAGATCGACGACACACTGTCAAGACGGGCAATTGAAGTGGACGGTGTGCGGCGCCGCCAGCGCTACAACATGCAGGGGTCGACGGGTCGGGGTATCGAGGCTGCATTGGAATGGGGCATCGGCGATCGTCTGGAGTTCAGGTTGAACGGCAGCTGGCAGTCACACGAGGCCCGGTTCGAGAGCGGCGGCACGCGCCCATTGCTGTACCTGCGTCCCGATACTCAGGCTTCGTTGGCGATCGACTATGTCTTCGCCCGGGACTGGGACCTGTTCCTGGAAGTACGGCATGTCGGCCCGGCCCTGGATGAGGACGAGAACGGCACGGCGGTTCGCCTGCCGGACTCCACGGAAATCAGACTGCGCCTATTCCGAACTCTGAGCCGGAATCAGGCTGGGCGTTGGCGCGCGTATGCCGGAGTCGACAATCTGGGCGATGAAATCGTCCTGCCTCAACTGGGTCTGCCGATGCCCGGACGGACGCTGTCGCTCGGGGTGCGATTCGAGCAGTCATGACTGCCGTGCGGTGCGCACGAACAGCACGCCGAACCCCGCCAGTACCGCGAATCCGGCGCCCGCCCAGAATGTCAGCGCGGGGCCGTAGACGGTCCACAGCACACCCGCGATGACGCTCGCGAGGAGAAGCGCGGCGCCGGCGGCCAGATTGAAGATCCCGAATGCCGTACCACGCAGGTATTGTGGCGCCGCATCTGCGACGAGTTTCGCGAACAGTCCCTGTGTCATGGCCAGGTGCAGGCCCCAGAGCGCACAGCCGAACCAGACCGGCAGCGCCGATTGCGCCGACGCGAGCACCAGGTCGGCGGCAATCAACGGTGCGATACCCGCCAGCAGCAACATCCGGTGATTCACGCGGTCCGCTGCGATTCCGGCCGGGTACGCGAACAATGCGTAACTCAGGCTCATGATCACCAGCACCCAGGGAACCTGGCCGAGTGCGAGCCCGACTTCCTGCGCCCGCAGGATCAGAAATGCCTCGCTGAAGCGTGCGAGCGTGAATACGCCTCCGAGCGCGACGATGATCCAGTACCGTGCCGGCAGCATCATTGCGCCAGCGGCGGACCAGCGTGGCGCCGTGGCTGCGGCAGAAAGTTCCCTTGGCTCGCGCAGGAACAGGAGCAGCGAAACGGCGATGAATGCGGGTATCACTGCTACCCACAGTACGGCGCGGATATCGTCGACGAGCCAGATCATGAATCCGACCGCCAGCAACGGGCCGATCACTGCGCCCGCCGAGTCCAGCGCCTGGCGCAGCCCGTAGGCTGCGCCGCGCAGCCCGGGCGGCGTGATGTCTGCGATCAGCGCGTCGCGTGGCGCTCCACGGATGCCCTTGCCGATACGGTCGATGAATCGGGCGCTGAACACCCAGGCGACGGATTGCGCAAGCGGAAACAGCGGCTTCGTGAAGGCGGCCAGCGCGTAGCCGAACACGACGATCCACTTGCGATGCCGCAGGTAGTCGCTGAGTGCCCCCGAGAAGACCTTGGTGATGGCAACCGTCGCTTCGGCCACCCCTTCAATGATGCCGATGATCAGCACTGAAGCGCCGAGTACGCCTGCCATGAAGACCGGCAGCAGGCTGTGCACCAGTTCCGATGAAATATCCATGAACAGCGACGCGGTGCCGAGCAGCCAGACGCCTGCCGGCAGTCGCCGATGCATATGAATGCCAGCATTCATGACCGTCACCGGATCATCGCAGGAAAACATCATGTTGACGCAATTTGCGCGGAACCATTTGTCTACAGTCCCGCCGGGACAGAGAATCAGCGGGGGAGCAATACCATGACCAGGATGAACTTGCTGGCCTGCAGTCTGCTGATGGCTGCCGCTGCATCCGCTACGACCCTTGAAGAGGCTGCCGAGCTATTTGCCGCGCGCAACTGGGTGGCGGCTGCCCGGGCCTACCAGCAGATCGTCGACCGGGAACCCGCCAGCGCTTTTGCGCTATTTCGGCTGGCCCGGACCCAGGCGGCAATGGGCAATGCGGAGTCCGCACTGCAGACGCTGAAGGCATGGATCGGGGCAGGTGGGGGCAGCTATCAGGCGGCGATTACCGTGCCGGAATTTCAGGCGCTACACTCCGATGACCGTTTCCTCGCGCTGGTGAACCCATTGCAGCCATGTCAGGCAGCCGAGTATCGGCAATTCGATTTCTGGCTGGGTGACTGGAATGTCGAATCACCGGCGGCGCCAGGCGTCGTCAGCCGCAACCGTATCGTGAGCATCAACGGGGGCTGCACGCTGCACGAGCAATACATTACTTCCAGCGGCTACGAAGGTTCCAGTTTCAGTTTCTATGACGCGACGCGAAAGGTCTGGCACCAGACCTGGATCGACAATCAGGGTGCGCCGCTTTTCCTCGAGGGTGGATTCGACGGCGAATCGATGGTGCTGGCAACGACTTCCAACCCGAAGCAGATCAACCGTATCAGCTGGACTCCGCTCGCAGACGGGCGTGTTCGCCAGCACTGGCAGTCGACCACCGATGACGGCGTCACGTGGTCCACAGTCTTCGACGGCTTCTACTCGAGGCGCTAGAATACAAAGCCTGGTTATCCGGCTATTTGGCCTCGGCGGGGGCGAATATTCCATTTTGGAGTCAATCATGGCGACGAGAACCACGCATCGACGCAGAACTGGAACAAAGCTGTACGCAGTACGGGGCAAGCAAGGGCGGTTCAAGGACATCCAGACCTACAAGCGCGACTGATGCCGGGCAGACCCTGAAAATGGGTGAAATTCTTTCCACGGCGGAGCTGGCGGTATTCCGACGCGATGGCTATTTTGTCCTCCCCGACTTCGTCGGGGTGCCCCGTTGCCTTGAACTGCGTGACCGGGCAATGGAACTTGCCAGGCAATACGTTCCGCCACCGGAGAGAGCAACCATCTTCACGGCCGACGGCACGCCGCTGCATGCCAGTGACGAATACTTTCTCGGCAGCGGGGAAGCAATCCGCTGCTTCTACGAAAAGGACGCGTTCGACACCGATGGCCGGCTGCGGGCGGAAGCCCACCTCTGTCTGAACAAGCTCGGTCATGCGATGCATGATCTGGACGAGGTTTTCGAAAGATTCAGCCGCACACCCCGGCTCGCCGCACTGGCGGACGACATCGGCCTGCGAGAGCCATTGCTGCTGCAGTCCATGTACATTTTCAAGCAGGCGCGCATTGGCGGAGAAGTGAAGTGCCACACCGATCACACGTATTTGTGGACGGAGCCGCCGAGCGTCATCGGCTTCTGGTTCGCCATTGACGATGCGACCGTCGAAAATGGATGCATGTGGGCGCTGCCGGGAGGCCACCGTATACCCGTGAAGAGCCGTTCACGCCTCAACACGCTACGGACCGCCACGGTGCTGGACATTCTGGACACCGAGCCGTATCCGGGAACCGGCCTCGTGGCGCTCGAAGCAAGGCGCGGCACGCTGGTGCTGCTGGATGGCGCACTGCCGCATTTTTCCGGACCCAACCTGAGCGACAAGCCCCGGCACGCGTATACGGTGCACGCGATCGACGGTCGCGCGCAGTACCTTTCGGACAACTGGCTGCAGCGTCCCACGCTGCCACTGCGCGGATTTCGCGACCGCCGGCCCTAACCCCAGAAATCGGCGCCGAATGGCTGCATCAAGGCGCCTGCGAAAATGAATGCGGGCTCGCGGTCCCGCGCGAGCAGCAATGGGCCGTCAAGATCCACCCAGTGGCACTGCTGCGCGACTATGAACGCCGGCGCCATGCCGAGCGAGGTGCCCAGGATGTTGCTGCTCATCTGAAGTCCGTCTGGCGGCAGGTCCGCGCAGCTGAAATATTACGTCCGGTCGCCCGCAGGCCGGGAGTGCTTTCGGCGGGTATGCGCGCGATCGGGGTCATCGGCATTGTCGTGCTGGACGCGGGGGATGCGACCGGTGAATATCCGGAGCTGGCAGACAAGGGCAACGCCATGACAGAGTCACGACGTCTGCGCCCGCTCGGGGCGCCGCTTCTCCTCATTGCCTGCATGACGGCATCAGCGGATTCGATGCGCATAGATCCAGAGGTCCAGCGGCTGAACGCCATGTCCCTGAGACTCGCCCCGGTGGACATCAGGGTGGACCTCTCGGGTCTTGCGGCATCCGAAATGGAGGCTCTCAGGCATCTGGTCCGGGCGGCCCGGATCACCGATGCGCTGTTTTTGCGGCAGGTCTGGGCCGGCAACGAGGCGCTGCTGCTCGAGTTGCTGGAAGACAGGACGTTGCTCGGCAGGACGCGCCTGGATTACTTCCTTGTCAACAAGGGACCGTGGTCGCGGCTCGACGACGACGCGCCATTCATCGATGGTGTCGGCGAGAAGCCGGACTCCGCCAATTACTATCCGGCCGGGTCCACGCGCGCGGAAGTGGAGGCATGGCTCGCCGGTCTGACATCGGCCGAACGCGCGTTCGCAACCGGTTTCTTCACGACCATACGGCGCGATTCCAGCGGCAGTTTTACCGTGGTTCCATACAGCCTTGAATACCAGGGTGAGCTTGCGGAGATGTCGCAACACCTGCGCGCGGCAGCGGCGGCGACGACACAGTCGACGCTGAAGACATTTCTCGAGTCACGCGCGGCGGCCCTGATGTCCAACGACTACTACATGAGCGACGTGGACTGGATGAAGCTCGATTCCTCGATCGAGCCTACCATCGGGCCTTACGAGGTGTACGAAGACGAGTGGTTCAATTACAAGGCCGCATTCGAATCGTACATTACGGTGCGCGACGATGCCGAAACCAGGAAACTCGAGCGGTTCAGCGGCGAACTGCAGTGGCTCGAGAACCGGCTTCCGATCGACGCGCGCTACCGGCGGGAGGCGCTCGGCAGCATGGCGCCGATGCGGGTGGTCAATGTCGTGTTTGCCGCCGGTGACGGCAACTGCGGTGTGCAGACCGCCGCATTCAACCTGCCGAATGACGAGCGCATCGTCAACGCAATGGGGTCGAAGCGGACCATGCTGAGAAATGTCCAGCAGGCAAAATTCGAGCACGCACTGCTGCCGATATCCAAGGTGGCACTGGCCCCTGAAGACCAGTCGTTCGTCGACTTCAACGCATTCTTTACCCATATCCTGATGCATGAAGTGATGCACGGTCTGGGACCCACGAATACCGGTCCGCTCGGGACGGGCAGCAGCGTGCGGCAGGCGCTCAGGGAGCTCTACAGTTCAGTCGAAGAGGCCAAGGCCGATGTCTCCGGGCTGTGGGCGCTCCAGCAGCTGATGGACAAGGGGGTGCTGAACAAGGCTGATGAACGGGCAATGTACACGACATTCCTGGCATCCACATTTCGCACGCTGCGTTTCGGGATGAGCGATTCGCACGCGCGCGGCATGGCGCTGCAGGTGAACTTCCTGCTTGATGCGGGCGGCTTCCGGGTCAATGCCGACGGCAGCTTCAGCGTGAACCTGCGGCGGGCAAAGCGGGGCATCACCCGGCTCACGCGCGAACTGATGACACTGCAGGCGAATGGCGACTACGAGGCGACCAGGCAGTTTCTCGACCGGCTGGTCGTCATTCGCCCGGAAGTGCAGCTTGTGCTGGATCGCCTTGGCGACGTGCCAGTCGATATCCGCCCGCGCTTCGTCACGGCGGAAGGGCTCGAGCGCGGATCGCCGTGATTTCAGGCTCGTCAGCCTGCCGGCCGGCGCTCTGGAATTCACCGGTCCGAGCCACTGGCTGATCGGCCGCGGCTGTGGGAATGAAGGGTAACGCTCAGTCAAGCTCCGCGATTACCTCGAGCACCAGAGGTGTCGTGAAGACGGTCCTTTGGTCGGCCTGGGCATCCGCGAATGCCTGGCGTACTTCGCCGGCCCACCCGGCGCTGACGCGACCAAGTTGCTGCAGTCGACTGAGATTGATGCCGATGAAACTCGCCGGCCAATTCCAGAATTCGTCCTTGGGCGTAACAGCAAAGATGTGATGTAGTACCTGCCGGACCCTCAGTCCCGCGGCTGGCAGCAGCACCGGCAGTTCGCGCCCGATATCCGGTTCGCCGCCCGCCGCGCGCCAGCTCGCCATGACTTCCTCCGCGAAATGCTCGAGGGCGGCGTGGCGCGGCGTGAAATTGAATGTGCCGTAGTCGCAATACTCATGGAATACCGCGATGCCGCCCGGCCGCAACGCATCGGCGACCCGCCGGACCAGCATGGCAGGAGATGACACGAAGCAGGCGACCCACCGGCACCAGGCGGCGTCAAACCCGGTTACGCCCAGCGGTTCCGTCATCAGGTCCATGGCGTGGAAACGGACATTTGCAAAGCCCTGTCCGGTGCAGGCTCTCGTCGCGTAGGCCAGGAACCGGTCCGATCGTTCGGCGGCGAGTATCTCGCCCGTTGGGCCGACAATTTCGGCCAGATCCAGCGTGGCGAATCCAGGTCCTGCGCCGACATCGATCACCCTGTGGCCGCGACCGATGCCGGTCCGTTGCCAGCACTCGAGCACGGTCGGCCGCCACACGCGATGCTGCAGGCCGAGGCGGGCGATCTCCTCGTCATGGGTTCCGAGTACGTAGTCTTTTTCGCTCATGCGGGTCGCCTTGGCGCGACATGATGCATCATGTTGACATGAGGGGGGAATTCTGATGCTGCTGCGAACCTGCATTGGCCTGTTGATTCTCGGCGCAGAGCCATCCATTGCGGCAGCTGCGCTGCTGCTGACCAATGCCAATGGCTACACCGGCAATCCGGCACAACCGCGCGCGCAGGCCGTGGTGGTGCGCGACGGCCGCATAGAATATGTGGGCGCGGCCGAAGAAGCACGCAGGCGCACGTCGCCGGATGCCCGGCACATCGACCTGCAGGGCGCGACATTGCTGCCGGGGCTCACGGATTCACACGCGCATCTTGCCGGCATCGGCTGGCGCGAACTGCACTTCGACCTGACCGGCGTCGAGAGCCTCGCCGCGCTGCAGCAGCGGCTGCGGGAGCGGGCCGCAAATGACCACGGCGAATGGATCATCGGGCGCGGCTGGATCGAGTCGCGCTGGGCACCCGCGACATTCCCGACGCGCGCAGACCTCGATGCAGTCGTCAGCGACCGGCCGGTGATCCTCGAGCGCATCGATGGGCATGCCATCGTCGTCAACAGCCTGGCGCTCAGGATTGCCGGCATCACGCGTGAGACGCCCAACCCGCCCGGCGGTGAGATTCTGAGGGATGCAGGCGGCGAGCCGACCGGCATGCTCATCGACGCCGCCAGGGCACTGATCGAAACCATGGTGCCGCCACCGGCGGACAAGGACGTCAAGCTTGCGCTCCAGGTGGGAGCGGAGCGCAGTGTCAGGGTCGGCTGGACGCAGCTGCAGTACGCGGGCACGACGGACGCGGAAATCCGGCTGCTGTGCGAGTTGTATGCGGAGAGAAAAATCAGTCTGCGCGTCTATGCAGCCGTCGAGGGGCCCGGGGCGGATGCCGAACGCCTGCTCGACCGGGGGCGCGCGCAGGAGGGGTGCGATGAGCGCCTCGTCGTGCGCAGCATCAAGCTCTACATGGATGGTGCGCTTGGTTCGCGCGGCGCGGCGCTGCTTGCGCCCTACAGCGACTCGCCGACCAGCATGGGGCTATTGCGCAATGAGCCGGACGAGATCCTGCGCATCGCCACGGCGGCACTGAAGAGCGGGATCCAGATCGAGACCCACGCGATCGGCGACCGCGGCAATCGGCTGGTGCTGGACATCTATGAAAAAGCGTTTGCGGCCGTGCCGGGATCGATGCGTGGAGTGGCCGAGCCGCGATTTCGCATCGAGCACGCGCAGGTACTGGCTCCGGCCGACATCCGCCGCTTGGCGCAGTTGGGTGTAATCGCCTCGATGCAGACTTCGCACGCCATCAGTGACATGTACTTCGCTCCGGCCCGGCTGGGAGCCGACAGGATCAATGGGGCTTACGCGTGGCGTGCGCTGCTCGCTGCCGGCGCTATCCTGACCGGCGGCAGCGATGCACCGGTCGAGCAGGGGGATCCGCTGATCGAGTTCTACGCGGCCGTGACGAGGCGCACACTCGACGGCTATGCAGAGGAAAACTGGGGCCTGGATCAGCGCCTCACGCGCGAAGAAGCGCTCCGGTCGCTGACCTACTGGCCCGCGTACGCGGCATTCGAGGAGCACGAGCGCGGAACGATAGAGGTGGGCAAACTCGCGGATTTCACCGTGCTGTCTGCCGACATCATGCAGATACCGGAGACTGGGATTCCCGGCACACGCGTGATCTATACGATCATCGGCGGACAGGTGGTGTATGAGGCGCCTGTGCCTCAGGCGACTGAACGCCTGGGTGCGAGCTCGGCGACGCGATAGCGGCCGGTCGCAGTGAGGCGATCGTAAGCCGAATGCCAGCGGCGGAGCTCCGCGCGGCGCTCGGTGAATGATGTGCCGGCAAGCATTTCCAGCGAGCTCGAACTCGCAAACAGGAATCCCTGGCCGGCGACGCAGCCGAGTTCCAGCAGTTCCGCCACCTGTTCCTCCTGCTCGATCCCCTCGGCGATGGTTTCAAGACCCAGCGTCGCGCCAAGCATCACGACGGCGCGCGCAAGTTCGGGGCCATCGCCGGATTCAGTCAGGCGGCTGACGAACGAGCGGTCGATCTTCAGGATATCGATCGGGAAGCGATGCAGGTACGAGAGCGACGAGTAACCGGTTCCAAAATCGTCGATCGCAACCCGGACGCCCAGAGCCTTCAGCTCCCGGAAGCGCGTCAGGTTGAGTTCCGTATTGTGCATGATCGTGCTCTCGGTCAGCTCGATCACCAGATTTTCCGGCTCCAGGCCCGAACTCTGAAGCGCGTTTTGCACATCCGCCACCAGGTCCGCATGCTGCAGGTGCCGGCCGGAGATATTGACGGCTACGCGCAGACCGCTACCCGATGCGATCGAGTCGCGCCAGCCGCGCACGCTCTTGCAGGCCTCGGCCAGCACCCAGCGACCGAGTGGCACAATCTGGCCGGACTCCTCGGCAGCGGGTATGAACTGTCCCGGCATCACCAGGCCCCGTACCGGATGGTGCCAGCGCACCAGTGCCTCGACTCCGAGCAGTTCCCGGGTCTTGAGGTCGATGACCGGCTGAAACTCGAGGAAGAACTCGTTTCGCTCAAGCGCACGGTCGATGTCCTCGGCAAGGCGCAGGCGTTCGTGCAACTGCTCCTGCATGCGTGGATGGAATACGACAAAGCGCCCCCTGCCGCCCGCCTTGGCGTCGTACATCGCGATATCGGCGTTGCGCAGCAGCTGCTCGGTATCGTCGCCATCCTGCGAGAACGCCACGCCGATGCTGGCGCCGACGAATATGTCGTTGCCGTCGAGTGGCAGGGGTTCCCTGAAGGAATTGATGATGACCCCGGCGATGTGCTCGACATCAGCGGGGTCCACGATTCCTTCCAGCAGAATGCCAAACTCGTCGCCACCAAGTCGCGCGACAGTATCCGTCGATCGCGTGTACGTGATCAGGCGCTGCGCCGCCGTCTGCAGCAGACGATCGCCGGCGTTGTGTCCCAGCGAGTCATTGATATTCTTGAAGTTGTCGAGATCGAGAAATATGACCGCGACCTGCTGACCGGACCGCTGTGCCAGTGCCAGCGCGTGCTGCACTCGATTGCGGAAAAGACTGCGGTTCGCGAGCAACGTCAGAGGATCATGGAAAGCGAGCTGGCGCAATTGCTCCTCGAGCGCCTTGCGCTCGCTGACGTCGCGGAAATTCATGGCCAGCCCGCCAACCGCCGGGTCGTCCAGCAGGTTGCTGCCGACGCATTCAAGCGTGAAGCGGCGCGATCCTGTGCCGACCGTAATTTCGACCGGGCCCACGGATTTCCCGAATGTGACGGCGACTTCGCCGAGGAATGCCGCAAGGCGGTCGCGATCGCCTTCCGAGCAGAGCTGGAACAGGTTATTGCCCACCAGCACGTCAGGATGCATCGAGAACGTGCGCTCGGCGGAGGGCGACACGAAACGCAGGCGTCCCTGTACATCCGTGATCATGATGACGTCGGAAGAATTCTTGATCAACGACGCATAGCGGGCCTCGACGAGGCCGGCGGCGCGCCGCTCACGCAGCCGCGCGTCGTCGCGCAAGATGACGCCCTGGCGCATCATCACGAGCAGCGTCAGTACGAAAATGATGACCGTCATCACGGTAGTCGGCTTGCCGGCCTGGCCGCTTTCGAAATAGACCAGCACCAGGAATGACACCAGCATCGCGATGTACGGCAGGGCCTGGATTGCCGTATTTCCGAAGGCGCTTGCCTCGGTATTCAGAAGCGGCGGACCGCGCAGTTGCTCGCGCGCGGCTGCCAGCAGCCAGCCGTAACATGAGAGATAAAGCGCATCCGAAAGGCCGCCGGGCAGGTAATCGCCGCTTACTTTCGACATCGCCCAGACAATGTCGGCCAGGAACATTGTCGCGAACCCGATTGCCAGCAGTACCAGTGTCCTGCGTCCGAGCGGCCCGGAGCCCGCATTCAACAGCAGGACACCGAAGGCCAGCACCATCAGGCAGTTCAGTGCGATATAGGTCTGGGTCAGGACATACTTCAGGAGATCCGGGCTGCCATCGGCTGCAGCCGATGGCCGGATCACGAAGAACCAGAAAAACGCGCCGAAGCCCAGCATCAAAATCGTGCTGTCAAGGGCCAGGCGGCCCCACGGGACGCGTACCGCGCCGGCGCGGACGACGGTCAGTATTGCAGCGAACACCAGCGGATAGAACGCGATGAAGAAGATGTCGCCTATCGAGGGGAATGGATCGCGTCCGAAATACCAGTATGTGGAATTGAGCAGGTTACCGATTGCGTAGACCGTAAGTGATGCCGCCATCAGCTGCCAGGCGCGACGCGCAGATGGTTCCAGGGCGCGGCGTGCCGCCATCGCGGCGAGCACAGC
>JBAQWM010000042.1:0-1866 GCA_049298915.1 Steroidobacteraceae bacterium
TTTCGCCAGATCCAGCGTTTCGCCCTGACGCTCGAGCGCCGCGCGCCAGGAACCGAGGTCGATGGCGGTATCCGCCAGCAGCATCCGCTTCGATGTTGCGATCCCCCGTACCCGCAGGTCGAGATTGAACTGGCTCTGGAAGCGCGCAGCCTGCGATTCGAGCTGGGCGAGCAGGACCGCACCGACCGTGCCCGGCCCGATCAGGCCGATCGACAGGGTATGCGGAGACAGATAGAAGCCCGCATGCACGGCGCGCAGGGCTTTTGCCGTGACCTTGCGATCGACGACGACCGAGATATTGCGTTCCGAGGCGCCCTGCGCGATGGCGCGGATATTGACACCGGCGGCGCCCAGCGCGGCAAACAGCTTGGCTGAGACGCCATGCGTCCCGGCCATGCCGTCACCGACGATCGCGATGATCGAGCATGCATCCGCAGTCTCGACGCTCTGTATCTGGCCATCGCGGAGCTCGCTGGAAAATGCGAGGCGGACCGCACGCTCGGCAAGCGCTGCCTGTTCGGCGGGGATTGCGAAGCAGATCGAGTGCTCGGAACTGCCCTGCGAAATCAGTATCACGGAAATGTCGGCGTCATGCAGCGCGCCGAACAGCCGGTGCGCCGTGCCAGGCACGCCGATCATGCCCGCCCCTTCCAGATTGACGAGCGCGACGCTGTCGATGCTGGTGATGCCCTTGACGACCAGCGCCGATTCGGGCGCCACTGCGATCAGCGTCCCCGGCTTGTCGGGTGCGAAGGTGTTACGGATCCGGATCGGGATGTCCTTCTCGAATGCCGGGGCCATGGTCTGTGGATGGATGACCCTGGCGCCGAAATAGGCGAGTTCCATCGCTTCGTTGTAGGACAGCGACGCGATGATGCGGGCGTCTGGCACCTGGCGCGGATCGGCGGACAGCACGCCGTCCACATCGGTCCAGATGACGATTTCACGGGCGTCCAGCAGGGAGCCGAATATCGAGGCCGAGAAATCACTGCCATTGCGACCCAGTGTGGTCTGCAGGCCGCGCGTATCGGTCGCAACGAATCCGGGAATGACGAGGGTCGAGTCACTCGCCGTGATTCGAGCATCGGCATTGGCGCGGGATCGCTCCCATTGCACGCTGGGTCCGAGCGTACCCCACTCGACGTACACGATTCCCCTGGCATCGACCCAGCGCACATCGGACCGGAGCTTGCGTTCCTCGAGAACGGCCGCGAACAGCCGGCTCGACCAGATCTCGCCGTAGCCATGAACCAGGTCACGCTGTTCACGACTTGCCGCGCGCACCAGCGCAACCGCCTCCAGCATGCGGCCAAGATCCGCGATATCGGCATGCAGGCGCGCGAAATAGGATTTTTCTGCGCCCGGCTTCAGAAGTTCAGTTGCGATGGCGACGTGCCGTTCCAGCAGAGCGGCGAGCGCCGCTTCGCAGGCGCGGTTGTCGGCCTGCTCGGCCAACCCCACCAGGGCGATCAATTCATCGGTGACGCCGCGGCTGGCCGAAAGCACTACTGCGACCTGGGCCTCCGGCAGCCGCTCGACGAGCGCAGCGACCCGTCGAAAGCAAGCGGCATCGGCCAGGCTCGAGCCCCCGAACTTGTGCACTACCCAGCGTCGATCGCGCGTCGCCAAGAAAGCTCCCACGAGGATTGAGGTGCCCGGTGTGCACCGCAAGAACTGCCCGGCAATCTTCTCGTGCGTTGCCGGGAAAGGCAAGCAATCCGGGGGCTTGCGTCAGTTCAATGGCGGTGCGCGTGCCAGCGGCGCAGTATGGCCGCGCCACCCGGCAGCCGGAGGATCCAGAGCAGGACCCTGACGGCGAGACGATCGGCGGTGCTCAGGCCGAAGGGGCGATGCAGTGCTTCGTAA
>JBAQWM010000043.1:0-1910 GCA_049298915.1 Steroidobacteraceae bacterium
CGCTACTACAGCATCATCTACGAGGCGATCGACGACATCCGTACTGCGTTGACCGGCATGCTTGCGCCAGAGGTCAAGGAGCAGATCGTAGGGCTGGCCGAGGTACGCGACGTATTCCGTTCCAGCAAGTTCGGAACGGTTGCGGGTTGCCTGGTCGTCGACGGCTACGTGCGGCGCAATAACCCGATCCGGGTGCTGCGCGACAATGTCGTCATATTCGAAGGCGAGCTCGAGTCCCTGAAACGCTTCAAGGACGACGCCTCGGAAGTGCGTGCCGGCACCGAATGCGGCATCGGCGTCAAGGGATACAATGACGTCAAGGTCGGCGACCAGATCGAGTGCTTCGAGCGCGTCGAGGTTGCGCGCGCGCTTTGATGCCGCCATGCCGCGCGAGTATCCCAGGGCGCGACGGGTCGAGGAGCAGCTGAAGCGGTTGTTGTCCGAGCAGATTCGCCGCGAAGTCAAGGACCCGCGGGTAGGCCTGGTCACGATCACAGCAGTCGAAGTGTCCCGCGACCTGACGCATGCCAGGGTCTATTTCACGCCATTCGCCGGTATCGGCGATTCCGCGGCGTCACTCGAGGCGCTGCGTCATGCTGCGGGATTCCTGCGCCACCAGATCCGCAAGCTGATGCGTCTGCGGGTTGCCCCGGAGCTGGTCTTCCAGGTCGATGATTCCATCGAGCGTGCGGCCCGGCTTTCGGCGTTGATCCACGATGCCGTCGAAGATGACCGCCGCCAGGCGGTCGAGCAGGACCCGGATGCGGGGTGAGCGGCGTGTCGGCTGAGCGCGATGCGGCTCGCTGGCGCGATGTCGATGGCATCCTGCTGCTGGACAAGCCGGAGGGCCTGAGTTCGAACGCCGCGCTGCAGAGCCTGCGCAGGCTGTTCAGCGCCCGCAAGGCCGGCCACACCGGGAGCCTCGATCCTCTGGCCAGCGGCCTGCTGCCGGTCTGCCTGGGCCAGGCGACCAAGGTCTGCGGCCTGCTGCTGGATGCGAACAAGACCTATCGCGTGACCATCGTCCTAGGCGGCCGCACCGAGACGGGCGATCGCGAAGGCGCGGTGGTCGAGCAGCTGCCAGTGCCCGTTCTGGATACGAAGACGATCAGGCGTGTCGCGGAGTCTTTCCTGGGGGAGTCGGAGCAGGTGCCGCCGATGTATTCGGCGCTCAAGCATCAGGGCGAGCGCCTGTACAGCCTGGCCCGCAAGGGCATCGAGGTGAAGCGGGCGGCGCGTCGCATCGTCGTGCATCGGATGGAATTGACAGGTGTCGAGGACCGCCAGCTGCAATTCGAGATCGATTGCAGCAAGGGCACCTACATCAGGAGCCTCGCCGAGGACTTCGCGCGCGCCTGCGGCACTGTGGGACATGTCGGCAGTCTTCGCCGCCTGGGTCTTGGACCATTCGTGCAGCCGACGATGTATGCACTACCGGATCTGGAAGGGCTTGCCGCGAATCCTGCAGCGCTCGAAGCCTTGTTGCTGCCGGTGGACGCCGCTCTGCACGGTATGCCTGTCGTCAGGCTCGGCAGGACGGAGTCGGCCTGCATACTGCAGGGTCAGCCAGTCTTCGTCGCGGGACCGGGCGCGGCCCGGGTCCGGATGTACGGGGAAAGCGGCCAGTTTCTGGGTACCGGCCGGATGACCCCGGAGGGACGGCGACTGGCGCCGGAGCGGATCATGGTAGACATCGCTGCGGCAGCATCGAATCCAGCTTGAGACAGCCGTCCCCCGCGGGTACAATGCGCGGCTCTAAAAGTGTCAAGTATCTGAGTCAGAAGGTCATATCTAGATGCCATTCACGAGTGCACAGAAGGCGGAAGTCGTCGGCAAGTTCCGGCGCGCTCCGAAGGACACGGGGTCGCCTGAAGTGCAGATCGCATTGTTGTCCCAGCGTATCAATGGAC
>JBAQWM010000044.1:0-7839 GCA_049298915.1 Steroidobacteraceae bacterium
AGCTGGTTCACCGCAGTCGCTGACGCCGCTTGCGGCGGGCTTATGCCGCCGGCACCGGCTCCAGTACACTGCCGGAATGAGCGAGGAGAAGCCGGCTGCGCTGCTGGACTCGATTGAGTCCCCGGCCGACCTGCGCGCGCTGGCCCAGACTGATCTCGCGCCGCTCGCGGCGGAATTGCGCGAGTTCCTGATCCACACGGTGGGCCAGATGGGTGGCCACCTTGCGGCCGGGCTCGGCACCGTGGAACTCGCCCTCGCGCTGCACTATGTGTTCGACACGCCTTACGACCGCCTGGTCTGGGACGTGGGCCACCAGGCCTATCCGCACAAGGTGCTGACCGGGCGGCGCCGGCGCCTCGGCAGCATCAAGCAACGCGGCGGCCTGGCGCCGTTTCCCTCCCGCGCCGAGAGCGTTTACGACAGCTTTGGCGTCGGCCATTCGAGCACCTCGATCAGTGCAGCGCTCGGCATGGCGATAGCCAATCGCAAGGCCGGCAGCGACCGGCGTGTGGTCGCGATCATCGGCGACGGCGCCATGAGCGCGGGCCTCGCCTGGGAGGCTCTGAATCATGCCGGCAGCCTCGATGTGGACCTGCTGGTCGTCCTGAACGACAACGACATGTCGATTTCCGAGAATGTCGGCGCCCTGTCCCAGTACTTTGCGCGATTGCTGTCGGGTCGCATGTATTCGCATCTCCGCGAGAGCTCCAAGAAGGTCCTGCGTTCGATGCCGGCAGCCTGGGAGCTTGCCAGGCGCTCGGAAGTGCATGCAAAAGGCATGGTGCTGCCCGGCACCCTGTTCGAGGAGATGGGCTTCAACTACATCGGCCCGGTCGACGGGCACGATCTGGACATGCTGGTCGTGACGCTTCGCAACATGCGCCTGCTGCATGGACCGCAGTTCCTGCACGTCGTGTCCCAGAAAGGCAAGGGCTACGCGCCGGCGGAGGCGGACCCGATCAAGTGGCACGGGCCCGGTCCTTATGATCCGGCGAGCGGCACCCTCATCGGGGAGAAGGCCGGTGGGCCGACCTACTCGCAGGTTTTCGGACAGTGGCTGTGCGACATCGCGGAGCAGGACGATCGCGTCGTCGCAATAACGCCGGCCATGCGCGAGGGCTCCGGCATGGTCGAATTCGAGCGGCGCTTTCCCGACCGCTACTTCGACGTCGCAATCGCCGAGCAGCATGCCGTCACGCTGGCAGCCGGCCTCGCTTGCGACGGCCTGCGGCCGATTGTCGCGATCTACTCGACATTCCTGCAGCGCGCCTACGACCAGCTGATTCACGATGTGGCGCTGCAGCGCCTGCCGGTCGTATTCGCGATCGACCGGGCCGGCCTGGTTGGCGGCGACGGTGCCACCCACCAGGGCCAGTTCGACCTGTCGTTTCTGCGTTGCATTCCCAACCTCGTGGTCATGGCGCCCGCCGACGAGAATGAATGCCGGCAGATGCTGTATACGGCCATCACGCTGGACCAGCCGGCTGCGGTCCGCTACCCGCGCGGGCGCGGGCCGGGTGTGGCGGTGGATCGCACCATGCGGGCATTGACGCCTGGTTGCGCGGAAACACGGCGCCGCGGCAACAGCGGCCTCGCATTGCTCGCATTCGGCACGATGGTCGCGCCGGCGGCGGCGGCGGCCGAGGCGCTGGATGCGACGCTGGTCAACATGCGATTCGTAAAGCCCCTCGACGAAGCCCTGATTGCCGCGCTCGCGACCGAGCACCGCGCCTTCGTCACCCTCGAGGAGAATGCCGTCGCCGGCGGCGCCGGCTCGGCGGTGCTCGAACTCCTGCAGCGCATCGACTGCGGCATACCGGTGCTGCAGATCGGCGTGCCCGACGGATTCGTCGAACATGGCACGCGCGAGGACAATCTTGCTGCGGCTGGACTCGACGACGCGGGCATCAGGGCGCACATCGACCGCTTCTGGCGCGGGCCGGCGCTCTGTCGCGCCCTCCCCGCCGGCTAATCAGGACCGATATGGTATGATTTCGGCTATCAGCGGCGGGCCGGATCCCGCCGCGGACGGAAATCACCGATGAATGCGAAAATCGCGCCCAAGGCGCTCACCGCAGCGATCGACGACGTGCAGGGGCGCGCCGACACGCGCCGCATACCGATCAACCGGGTCGGCATCAAGGACATCTGCCATCCGGTGCGCGTCAGGGATCGCGCCAGCGGCGAACAGCACACGATTGCGAATTTCAACATGTATGTTGCCCTTCCGCACGACTTCAAGGGCACGCACATGTCGCGTTTCGTCGAAATCCTCAACCAACACGAGCGCGAAATCTCGGTCGAGTCGTTCGGCGAGATGCTTTCGGAAATGACGACGCGCCTCGATTCCGATGCCGGTCATCTCGAGATGACATTTCCGTACTTCGTGATGAAGAAGGCGCCGGTATCCGGTGTCGAGAGCCTGCTCGATTACCAGGCGACACTCGCCGGTGAACTCAGGAATGGCCGCACCGAAACCTGGCTGAAGGTGGTCGTGCCGGTAACCAGTCTCTGCCCCTGTTCGAAGCGGATCTCGGACTACGGCGCGCACAACCAGCGATCGCATGTCACGATCGCCGCGCGCATATCGGAACACGTCTGGATCGAGGAACTGGTCGACATCGCGGAACAGGAGGCGAGCTGCGAGCTCTATGGCATCCTGAAGCGGCCGGACGAAAAACACGTGACGGAACGCGCCTACGACAACCCGAAATTCGTCGAGGACATCGTCCGCGACATCGCAATGAGGCTCAACAAGGACGAGCGCATCCGCGCCTACGTCATCGAGTCGGAGAATTTCGAGTCGATCCACAATCACTCGGCGTACGCGCTGATCGAGCGCGACAAGGATTCAGGCGGCGGGTGAATCTCAGCTGGCGACGCGGGTGTCCCCGCCCTGCAACCGTGAGATCAGTGTCCGCAGGAACACCTTGTTGAAGCGCAGCTGGCACGCCGATGAGGCCTGCTCGAGCAACGTCGCGCTGACCCTGAGGATCGTCACTTCCTGGTCGGCCACCACCGCGGCCTGGCGTTTGGCGCCGCGCAGGTAGCTGGTCTCCCCGAAACAGTCGCCGGTATCGAGGCGGCCGATCTTGAGACCCTCGCGCTCGACCGAGCAGCGGCCGGATACGATGATGTAGAAACGATCGTCGATGCCGCCCGCCCGGACGATTTCGCTGCCGGGCGCATGCGTATCCCAGCTGCCCGATCGCAGTACTTCCCAGATCTCGGCCGACGAGAAATCGTGGAAGAATTTCAGGCGTCGCAACAGTCCGAAATGTTCCTGGCGATCGATGCGGTCCGACTGCGTGCGCAGCTGGGCATGCACCCTGGCCATCGCAGCCGCGAACTCGACGCCATTCGCGTAACGCTTCTCGGGATCCTTGTCCAATGCGGTCGCGACGACGGTTTCGATGTCAGCGGGCAATCCCGGCCGGATGCTGAGCATCGGCTCGGGCGTCGCATAGACGATCTGGTGCAGCAGCTTGGTCAGCGAACCCGCGCGGAATGGCCGGTTTCCGGTCAGCAATTCGTACATGACGGCGCCCAGGGAGTACAGGTCGGACCGGTTTGTCAGCTCGAGGGACTGGACCTGTTCCGGCGACATGTAGCTGGGACTGCCCGCGATGCCCTCAATGCGCGAGATGTCAGCGTCGGCATGCAGCGCGATTCCGAAATCGATCAGCCTCAGATCGCTGTCGGTGGTCAGCATCAGATTGCTGGGTTTGATGTCGCGATGGATGACGCCGCGCGAATGGGCATAGTGCAGGGCCTTGGCGCACTTGAATGTCAGCGCCAGTACATCGTCCACGGGCAGCAGGTTGTCCGGGCGCGTATAGGCTGCGAGGGTCCTGGCGCCGTGGATGAACTCGGTGACGACATAGTAGAATCCGCCTTCCTCGCCCGCGTCGTAGATCGGCATGATGTGCGGATGCTGGAGCATGCCGACCATGTGCGCCTCTGACATGAACATCTTGCGCGTGACTTTCGAGTGCGCGGGATCGTCGTCGCCGATGATGCGATAGGCCTTGATCGCGACGTCGCGTCCGTAATAGGGGTCGTGCGAAAGATACACCGTGCCAGTCGACCCGCGGCCGACTTCGCGGATCACGTCGTACTTGCCGATGCGCTCGCCAATGGCCGGCTCGCCCGCCGTCGGCCCGCCCAGCGTCGGCACAGTTGCGGTAGCGATGGCCGGCTCCTCCACGGATGCACGACGCGGCAGGATTCACCGGTCGCCGCGAGAGGATATTTCGCCGATACCGGCAGAACCGTGAAGCGGGTCGCGCTTCACACGGGCCATCGACTCAGTTTCCGAAGTGGTCGAAACCGTGAACGAGTTCTCGTTCCAGACCCGCGCCCAGCAGGTGCACGGCACGCTCAGCGGTGATTTCGCCAATCAGCCTGACCGGTGCGAGCCGCGTCAGGCCCTCGATGCCCGGGCGCGCCGCGGCCGGGGCCGTGAACAGGAGTTCATAGTCGTCCCCGCCGGCCAGCGCGTAGCGCATGGAGCCCGCTGCGCCCGCGCTTTCGACCAGTTGCGCGGATCGCGGCAGCCGCCGGCAGTCGAGCCGCGCACCGATCCCGCTGGCGTCGCACAGCTTTTCGAGGTCCCCGGCAAGTCCATCGGATATGTCGATACAGGCACTCGCGCGCCCACGCAGGGCCAGGCCCAGGTCCACGCGCGGCTCTGGCAACAGGAATCTGCGCAGCAATTCCTCGCGGGTGGCGCCGACCGCAGCGAGCCCCGCCTGCAGGATGGCGAGACCGGCACCCGCGTCCCCCGGTGTTCCGCTGACCCACAATTCGTCTCCCTCGCGGGCGCCCGAGCGCGTCAGGGCCGTGCCGGGTGGCACGAAGCCACCGACTGTCACCGTGGCTGCAAGCGGACCGCGCGTGATGTCGCCACCGACCAGCGCCACGCCGAATCGTCGCGCCAGTTCCTCGAATCCTGCCGCAAATTCACCGAGCCACGATTCGTCGACCGCAGGCAGGGTCAGGCCGAGCAGCGCCCAGGCCGGCTCCGCCCCCATGGCGGCAAGATCGCTGAGATTGACCGCGAGGGCGCGATGACCGACGAACCTGCCACTGGTGTCGGCAGGAAAATGCACGCCAGCCACGATCGTGTCGAGCGCGAGCACGAGTTCGGTGCCGGCACGCGGCGCCACGATTGCGGCATCGTCGCCGACGGAAAGCCTGACATCGTCGCGCGCAGATCCGCGACCGGTGAAATAGCGCGCGATCAGCTCGAACTCAGCCGATGGCATGCCGGCAGACCGTCGATTCGCCGCCGCGCCTCAGGCGACCTCGCCCCGCTCGCCACCGCGATGAACGCGCGATGCCTTGTCCAGCACCGCATTGACATAGCGATGGCCGTCGGTCGCTCCGAAGCGTTTGGCGAGTTCGATTGCCTCGTTGATCACGACCCGGTAAGGAATATCCGGGCGCGCCATCAGTTCCCACAGGCCGAGATAAAGGATTGCGTGTTCGACGGGATCCAGCCGCATCGGCTCTATATCGGAATGGCGGCGCAGTTCCGCATCCAGCTCTGCCGACTGGTCGCAGACTGCGCCCAGCGCCAGGTTGAAGTATTCCGGATCCGCACGCCCGAATTCCGGATCCGCGCTGAACTGGCGATGCAGCTCCTGCCAGGGCTGTGCGCCCATCTGGCGCTGGTAGAGCGCCTGCACCAGCAGTCTGCGCGCCGCGCTGCGCGCCTGCGCCGATTTGTCCGTCGTGAGCGCCACGATCAGTCCTTGAGCTTTCTCAGCAGGTTGGCGAGGCTGATCGCCGCCTCCGCAGCGTCTGCGCCGCGATTTCCCGCCTTGCCGCCGGCACGGTCCGCCGCCTGCTCGATGGTGTCGGTCGTCAGCACGCCGAATGCGACCGGCACACCGGTGTCATGTGATACGCGCGAGATTCCCGCGGCGCATTCGCCGGCAACGTAATCGAAATGCGCCGTGTCACCCCGGATCACCGCGCCGATCGCGATGATTGCGTCCGCACGGCCTGACTCCGCGATCCTGCGCACGACCGGCGGCAGGTCGAATGCTCCGGGAACGCGGACCACTTCGAGCTGGCCGCTCGCGGCGCCATGGCGAGTCAATGCCTCCACCGCGCCGCCGATCAGGCGTTCGACGACGAACTCATTGAAGCGCGCGGCGACGATGGTGAAACGCAGGTCGCGCGCCCGCAGGTCACCTTCGATGATGCGCACTGCTTCCATGGTCCCAGTATACCGCCGGCGCGTCGGCCTTCAGTCCTCATAGTCGGTGATCTCGAGCCCGAATGCTGAAATACCGCGCAGTTGCCGCGGCGCCGACAGCACGCGCATCCGCTTGATGCCGAGATCGTGCAGTATCTGCGCGCCGATGCCATGGGTGCGCAGGACGGCTCCGAGTTCTGCCGGCGATTCGCCGCCGGCTGCTCCGCGCTCCAGCGCATGGATTGCCTCGATGGTCGCCGCGGGATCCCGGGGCTCGCGCAGGATCACGACTACGCCATTGTCCTCCCGGGCGATACGCTCGAGCGCGGCACGCAGCGTCCACCCGGCATGCGCGGACTTCAGGCCAAGGTCGTCACGCAGCGTGTCGTGCAGGTGGACCCGCACCAACGGCGGCGCGGGAGCGGGGAGCGAGCCCCGCACCAGCGCCACGTGCAGCGTTCCGTGCACGCGGTCCTCGTACCAGCACATCCGGAACGGCCCGAATTCAGTATCGACGCGCTGGTCCGATATCCGCTCGACCGAGCTTTCATTCTCCAGCCGGTAACGGATCAGGTCGGCGATCGAGCCGATTTTCAGCCCATGCGTCGCGGCAAAGCGCTCAAGGTCGGCGCGGCGCGCCATCGTGCCGTCATCATTGAGGATTTCGACGATCACCGCGGCTGCTTCAAAGCCCGCCAGCCGCGCCAGATCGCAGCCCGCCTCGGTATGACCGGCCCGTATGAGCACGCCTCCAGGGCGCGCCATCAGCGGAAACACATGGCCGGGCTGACGCAGGTGCTCGGGCCTGGCCCCGGCCGCGACCGCCATCCGCACCGTATGCGCGCGATCCTGCGCCGAGATTCCCGTGGTGACACCCTCGGCCGCCTCGATGCTGACCGTGAAGCTGGTGCCATGGCGATCCGCAGCGTCGCTGACCATCAGCGGCAGGCGTAGCTCCCGGCAGCGCTCGCGGGTCAGCGTCAGACAGATCAGACCGCGCCCGTAACGCGCCATGAAATTGATGTCCTGCGGCCGCACGCAGGCGGCCGCCATGACGAGGTCGCCCTCGTTCTCGCGGTCCTCGTCGTCCATGACGATGACCATGCGCCCGGCGGAGAGCTCTCCCAGCAATTCCTCAATCGTGTTCATCGCCGCCATTGTGCGTCCAGCAGGCGTTCGAGGTAGCGCGCCAGGATGTCGACTTCCAGATTGACCAGTGTGCCGTCCCGGAGGCTGCCAAGCGTGGTTGCGGCCATCGTATGCGGCACCAGGCACGCCTCGAATGCGCCGCCATTCACCGTGTTGACCGTCAGGCTCACGCCGTCGATCGTCACCGAGCCCTTTGGCGCCAGGTAACGCGCCAATGCCGCCGGCGCCTCGAACCTGACACGCCACGAACCCGCGTCATCGGCGAGCGCGACGACCCGCGCGACGCCGTCCACATGTCCGGTGACGCAATGACCGCCCAGTGGATCGCCGGCTGCCAGGGCGGGCTCCAGGTTGACCGCCATGCCCGGCCGCAGCGACCCGAGTGTCGAACATTCGAGCGTTTCGCGGGAGACGGCCGCCGTGAACCGCCCCGCTTCGACGCGCGCCGCGGTCAGGCAGACCCCGGCCACCGAGAGGCTGTCGCC
>JBAQWM010000045.1:0-1702 GCA_049298915.1 Steroidobacteraceae bacterium
GCCGTGAGCTTGCCGTGGAAGAAATGCTCGGCGCCGGGCACGATTTCGACCGCTGGCGCGGGCTGCAGGGCCTGCGCCCAGCCCAGCACAGCCGCGTGATCGACCAGCTCGTCGGCGTCGCCCTGGACCACCAGCCAGGGACGGACCGGTACCGCCACCTGCGCAAAATCAAAGCGCTGGATCGGTGGCGCGACCGTCACCAGGAGCCTGGCGTCACGTGCCGCGGCGAGCCGCAGCGCAACATAGCTTCCGAACGAGAAACCGAGTGCCCACAGTCGTTCGGCGCCGAGTTCGCGCCGGCACCAGTCGGCGACGGCGACTGCATCGTCGGACTCGCCGGCGCCGTTGTCATGGGCTCCGCCGCTGCCGCCGACGCCACGGAAGTTGAAACGCACACTCGTGACGCCCTGGTCCTGTGCCGCGCGGGCGAGGGTGTGGACGACCTTGTTCTGCATGGTGCCGCCATAGAGCGGGTGCGGATGGCAGCACACGGCGACCAGGCCGGCGACGGCGCCCGGCGGCCGCTCGATCAGCGATTCGATCGCTCCCGCCGCGCCGGCAATCCCGATTTTCCGGATCGTGGGCGCTGGCCGGATCACTGCGCCTGCGGGGTCAAGGTCACGGTCTCGATGGCGAGCAGCTCGACTTCGAACAGCAATGTCGCGTCGGGTGGGATAGCTCCATTGCCGGCGCCGCGGCTGCCGTAGCCCAGTACCGGTGGAATGATCAGCCGCCGCAGCCCGCCGACCCGCATGCCGACGACGCCACTGTCCCAGCCCCTGATCACGTGTCCGCCGCCGAGCGGAAATGAAAATGGCTGCCCGCGCTCGCGCGAGCTGTCGAACTTGCGGCCGCGGAAATCCTTCGCATTGCCGTCATGGAGCCAGCCGGTGTAATGCACGACGCAGATCATGCCGGGCCGGGCTTCATCGCCGATCCCGGCCACGAGATCCGTGATCACCAGCTGCTGGTCCGGCCGCGTTTCCGCAGCCGGGGGATCCTGCGCGCCGGCCTGCAGGGCGCAGCAGGCGAGCAGCGCAGCCGCGATGACGGACGGCCGCCAGTGCTTCACTGCGACGATTCCGGCCTGAATGCGAGTGCGGCCGAGTTGATGCAGTACCGCTGCCCGGTCGGCTGCGGGCCATCGTCGAAAACGTGGCCGAGATGCGAGCTGCAATTTGCGCAGCAAACTTCGCTGCGCCGCATCCCGTGCGAATCGTCCTGCCGGACCTCGACCGGTGCTCCGGCCAGGGGCGCCCAGAATGATGGCCAGCCCGATCCCGAGTCGTACTTGGCGCAGGATGAGAACAGGCTCTCCCCGCAGCAGACGCACAGGTAGGTGCCGGCGCTTTCGTTGTGGTAGTACTCGCCCGTGAATGCGAGCTCCGTGCCGCGCTCCCGCGTCACGTAGTACTGCTTGGGTGTCAGGCGCGAACGCATTTCCTCGTCGGTCGGCTTGTTGGCGCTCATGACTTGAAAGATACCAATTTCCATCCACCCGCGCACGCGGGCGCCTCAGTGATTTCCGAGCAGCAAGTCGTTGAGCCGGCGGATGAATGCGGCCGGATCCGGCGGCGTGCCGCCATCGGCGATCTGCGCCTGGTCGGCGAGCAATTCCGCCAGCGCGTCGAATGCATCGCCGTCCGGCAGCAGCTGCAGCCGCGTGACCAGCGGATGCGCCGGATTCAACTCCAGCCAGGGG
>JBAQWM010000046.1:0-19718 GCA_049298915.1 Steroidobacteraceae bacterium
TGTTGAGGCAGCGCCGGTATTCGGCGAGCGTCATTCGGCCGGTACCACCGTTCGGGTCAGGCGGGCGCGCGCTTGTCACCGTGCTTTCGGTAACCCAGCAAGCGGGCAGGCAGGAACAATATGGCGCGCAGCAGCGCAAAGACGGCGTCCACCGCGATACCGACCAGCCGCAATGGCAAGGTCAGGAGCCATACGATCGGCCAGAGAACGAGCGCCAGCAGCGCCAGTGGCCAGCACAGGACGAACAGGACGCACCAGATGACCAGTGTCAGAAACGATTTCATGTGATCGCCCTGCCTTTCGGTACTTGTAAAGTGTCACGCAACCGCAGCGCTGATCCGCACCGCACTACAATGACAAGTAGCCGTGATGGCGATGGCGGCATCTCCGATCGTACAACACCTTAGCGCCGCGTTGAAAAGTGGCCCGGCGGGCCGTCTGAGGCCTCCAGTCAGCCGCGGAGTTTCCGCCGGAACGGCCGGCTGCTCGTGCGGCGGGGCTTGCGGGTGGCAAGGTTTGCCCTGTAAGGCCTGCCGACGGTAGGCTCGCGCTCACCATCAGGCCGGTTACGCGCACACGGATCGGCCTGGACAGGTGGATTGCGTTTCCTGTCCGCGTGTGGGCATTTTCCGGACGGTGCACTGATGAACGCTAGGCCACCAACCGCCAGATTCCGCGCAGTCACACTTCTTGTGTACCGGATTGTAAGCGTTGTGATGCTGGTCCTGCTGGCGGCCAACGCCCTCACCGCCGCCTGGACCGGCTGGACCCGGCGCTGAGAAAGAGGGACGCCGTTTTCCAGAGGGGGCGCAAACTTCTCGGGTTTCTGCATCGGCAAACAAGAAAAGCCCCGCCCCCCGGAAGGGGCGGGGCCACGGACCGGTCAGTTTCCGAACTTCTGCGAGAACTTCAATCCGATGGTGCGCGGCTGGTTGGTGATGGTGTATGGATTCTCGCCGCAGACGTCGGTTGCACACTGCGCGTACTTGTACAGTTCCGCGCGCTCATCGAAGGCGTTAATGATGAAGAGCTCCACCGCATAGTTGCCGCTCGAGATGCCGGCAGAAAAATCGGCAATCGAGTACGAGGACTGAACGCCAATCACGGCGCGATCCGATCGCTGCAGGTCGGCCCAGGTGTCGCCGCTGTAGACGGCGGCTCCCTGTACGAAGGCATCGAACTGACCAAGCATGAACTTGTAACGGGCCGTGAGATTGCCTTTCAGCTTAGGCGTCACCGGGAGACGATCGCCGTCGAAGGCGGTCGGCGGGTCGACCGGATCCGGGATGTAGTCGGAGGTCAGCTGCGCATCGACGCTCGATAGCCCGCCCGACAACATGAAGTTGCTGCTAACTGCCCATGCGAAGTCCAGCTCGACCCCCGTGATCTCGGCGGAACCGGCGTTGCGAATCACCGTCAGGCCGGAGCCGCTGGGCGGCAGGAAGGAGAATTGCACGGAATCCCAGTCCTCGAAAAAGAACGCTCCGTTGAAGCGCAGCTTGTTGTCGGCCCAGGAGGTTTTCCAGCCCAGTTCATAATTGGTCAGGTAATCCGGCTGGTACGGCGGGACAGTGCCGTTCCGATTGATGCCGCCGGGGCGGAAACCTTCCGAATAGGTCGTATAGACCATGGCATCGTCGTTAATGCGATAGTTCAGGGTGCCTTTCCAGATCGTTCCCGAGTCGTCGATCTTGTCGTCGAGATTCGTGCATGGCGCGGTGTTGAACGGAATCCAGGTTGACGGGGCGCCGCAGAAAAACTCGCCGTAGTTCGAGCTGTAATTGCCGCTGAATCCGAAGAAGCCCTTCAGCGAGCTGTCCGTCTCGTACGCGCGCACACCGCCGGTAGCCGTCAGCTTGTCGGTGATATCGAAAGTCACCTCACCAAAGAATGCGGAATCCGTGTCTTCGCGGTGCTGGTCGGTCAGCCAGATCGTGTCCGGTACGTCGGTCACTTCGTAGTAGCTGCTGAGATCGTTGATCAGGTAACGCTGATAGATGTCGTGTTCCTGCTGCTGATAGAACAGCCCGGCGACGAAGCGCGCCCGGCGGTCCTGTGGTGATGACAGCCGCAATTCGTGGCTTTGACGCTTGTAACCGTCCGACCCGTGAATGTACTGCGACGGATCCGCCAGCGGAGTGCCGCCCTCGTCGTACCAGGAACTTCCGTAACCGCAGCACTGGTCGTAGAAAAAGGCGTAATCGGAGTAATCGGCGATGACAATGTCATCGCGGTCGAGGTAGGCGCCGGCATAGACGAGATCGAAATTGCCGATCTTGCCCTCAACCGTGAGGGCCGCCTGCATGAATTCGTCCTCTGACCCTTCCGGGTAGTAGCGGAAGATCTTGAGATCCCCGGCATTCTGGTCATAGGCAAAATTGCCATTCGTCGTCAGCTTCTGCGCCATCAAGGCCGGCGTAATGGTCCAGGTGTCGTTCAGGTCAATGCGCAATGCAGCGCGCGCACCATAGGTCTCGGCATCGTTGAAATCCTTCTTGGCACGGGCGAAGGCGAAACTGCAGCCGGGGGGCGCTGGCTGCTGGTTCGTGATGCAGCCGCCAGAGGTCGGGAATGTGCGCGTGCCGGGGACATTGTCGATGTAGCCCGAGGCATCCTCGTACCAGCCGACCAGCCGGATCGCGGCAGATGTACCAAGCGGCACATTGACGAAGCCCTCGGCAACGTAACCTTCGCCGCCACTCTTGACGGTGTTCAGCTCGAGGTCATAACCGGCATCGAATCCGCTGGGGTCCGGCTTGTTGGTAATGATGCGAATGGTTCCGGCCTCGGAACTCGCGCCATAGAGCGTTCCCTGCGGGCCCGCCAGGGCTTCGACGCGTTCGATGTCGTAAAGATGCAGGTCGACCGCGCCCTGGATGGTGGTGATGGGCTGCTCGTCCAGGTACATGCCCACCGTCGGCTGCGGACCGGAGTGATTGCTGTTCTCGCCGCTGGCGACTCCGCGGAAGTACGCAACGCCGAAGCCCGGGCCGAATGTCTGGTACGAAACGCTGGGCAGGTACTTGATGTAGTCGGCGAAATCCTGGACATTCAACTCCTCGAGCCTTTCGGTCCCGAGCGCCTGAATACTCAGGGGCACGTCCTGCAGGCTTTCCGAGCGCTTCTGGGCGGTTACCACCACCTCGCCCAGACCAACCGGCTCCTGCGCATAGGCCGGAGAAAGCGCCAGCAGCACCGCGGATGCCAGTGGCGCCCGCACAACAATAGATTGCGAATGCTTGGTTCTGCGTTTCTTCGAACGTTGCATTGTCGTTACCCCCAACTCATGGACTTGCAGAGTCTACGCCATGATCCACCGGCGTCAAAATGGCGGCACAGCCGGATAGGCTTTGAGCACCGAACCCAGGGCTTCCTTCAGCGGATCCAGCCAGGGCTCGAAATGGCGCCAGTGATCGACGGCCTCCCGATAGATCGGTTGCCGCACCTGCTCGGAACTCGCGGTCCGGACCGCGCGCTCGTTCTCGTAGAAGCGCAGGCAATTCTCCTCGAAGGGCAGGCCGCAGTACTCGAGCAAGCGGCGGACTTCTGCTTCCGTGTCGTCGATCATGTGTTCGTAGATGACGCGGTGAACACGGTCCGGCAGGACTTCGTCGAAGTGTGCCATCAACTCGACGTAATCGCGGTAATAACGGCCGAGCTCGGTCAGGTCGTAGGTAAAGTGCTGGCCGCGCGCGAAATGCTGCTTGAATGCGGAAAAACAGCAGCCGAGCGGATGGCGGCGGGCATCTATGATTCTTGCCTGCGGCAGCATGAGGTGGATGAGGCCGACATGCGCAAAGTTATTCGGCATCTTGTCGATGAAATACGGTGCATCGGTCTTGCGCTGGATGCGGGTTTGCTCGATATACCTGCCGCCGAGGGCGCGAAACTCCGCGGCCCCCAGCGTGGCGAGCACATTCGGGTACGTGGATTCCTGTGAACGGCTCTTTCTTTCGCCGAGCAGCCGCGCCATCGAGATGACGTCCGGCAACTCCATCGTGCCCTCGACTGCCGAGTGACTGGACAAGATCTGCTCGAGAAGGGTCGAGCCGGATCGCGGCAGGCCGACGATGAATATCGGGTCGCGCGCCATGGACCCGAAACCGTCGCGTTCAGAGAAAAATGCCCGTGAAAACAAGTTCTTTGATCGTGTGACGTGGGCTGTGTTTTCGTCCGCGTTGTACTTGACCAGGGAGCGGCGCAGGCGGTTTCCCTGATCGTATTGCGAGAAAGCCTCCGCCCAGGATCCGGCATCCTCGAGCGCCTTGCCGATTGCGAAAAAGAAGTGGTAACGATCCTCGCTCGTCAGGTCCGGGCGCGCGGCCTGGGCCCGCATGGTCGCAAGGTCATCGGGCTCGAATCGAAAAGTCTTGAAATTTGCCAGGCTCCACCACGCCTCGCCGAATTCTGGCGTCAACTCGACTGACCGGCGATAGGCGGCAATCGATTCTTCGCGCTGTCCGGCGGACTTGAGCGTATGGCCGTAGCTCAACCACGCTTTCGGCTGTTTCGGATACTCGGCGAGCAGCCCCTCGTAAGTCTCAAGCGCCGGCCCGAAATCGCCCAACCGCCCGAGGATGCCGGCCCTGAGGTGGCGATAACGCGGGTTATCGGGTTCCTGGGCGAGCGCCTTCTCGATTTCACCCAGCGCCTGACCCGACTTGCCCTGCCGGTTCAGGATCGCGGCGTAGTTGTGCCGCGCCGCGGTGAAACTCGGCGCCAGCTCCAGGCAGCGCACCAGCAACGTCTCCGCATCCGCATAGCGCCCGAGGCGCGCGGCCAGCTCGGCCAGCATGCGGATGGCGGCGACATCCGTCGGACGCTCTTTCAGGTGCGAGCGCAGCAGCGCCTCGGCCTGCGCGATGCGGTTTTCAACGAGAGCCGCACCGGCTTCGAGCAGGCGCGGATCGCGCGAGGCGAACTTCAGGTGCTGCGCATAGGCCGCATCGGCACCTTCGGGATCACCAAGCGCGCCCAGGTGATCCGCCAGCGCGCGCCAGGCGTCGCCGAGATCCGGTTTCAGCTCCAGCGTCCGCCGCAGCGCGGCGACAGCCTCATCGCCGCGGCGCGCAAGGCCGAATACCAGTCCCAGTTCGTAATGAACCGCGAACCATGCGGGCCGGGAGAGGGCTAGCGGCTCCAGCACCGCAAGCGCACCCTCGACATCGCCGAGCCGGCGCCGCGCGACGCCGAGCAGTAATTCCGCCGCCGGGTGTCCCGGCACGGATTTCAGGATTTCCGTGGCCTGCTCGGCCGCCAGCGTGGGGCTGGAATCAAGCAGTTTCTGCGTGTGCGCGAGCGCTACCGCCAGCGTGCCAACGGGTTCGCTGAGCTGATTCGAGTCGCCGGTCACGACGGCAGCGCGGCTCGCACGATGACCGTATCGGCGTGGGCATGAGGCGCGCCGGCAAGCATGGCGGCGAGCAGTGAGCAGACGGCGGCAAGTCGCCGTTTATTCATGTTGCGATCTCCGTCAGGCCGACTTGGGCGGCACGTAATGATAGTAGAACGCAGCTGTCGCAACGGATCATCATGCATCTATGCGAATCATTCTGACACTGGCACTGGCGCTTGCGACGGGCGTAAGCGCAGCTGGTCCCCGGGCGCGGGACCTTCGGCGTGCCGCTCCAGCAATCGGTGGTCCACGCGCCAACGAACTCGTCGTACTAGTCGTAAGCACCCATACCACCGTCATATCGTGGTATTTCTGGCTGAGGCATGCGTCCAGGTGAAACCCGGCTGCGGCTCTCAGCGCCGAGTGCGGTACTGCGATCCTTCGCCGGCGGCCGTGCCGGTCCTATTTGAGTTCATTTCCCGTCCCTCCTCATGATGGCCTGCGGCCCCACCACGCGGTTGCATCCGAGGCGTTTCGCCTCGTACAAGCGTCTATCCGCCGCGGCCAGAAGAGACTCCACGCTGTCGCCATCTTCCGGAAAAACAGCCGCTCCGATGCTGATGGTCAGCCCCGCCTGCCGCGCGAAAGGAAACTGCTCAACGCTATGGCGCAGGCGCTCCGCCACCACCATCGCGCCCGCGAGGCCGGTGTCCGGCAACAGGATCGCGAACTCGTCCCCGCCGTACCGGGCAATCAAATCCATCGCCCTCCGGCCGCTCTGCAAAAGCCGCGCGAAAGTTTTAAGCAGATCGTCCCCCGCCGGGTGGCCGTGAGCGTCGTTATACTTTTTGAACCCATCCACATCCGCCATGGCAATGGTCAGCGGGCCCGGCCGGCGCGCAACCCGCTTGAGTTCCTTCAAGGCCGTCTCAAAAAAGACAGCCCGGTTCGGCAGACCGGTCAAAGGATCGGCCGACGCCCGGCGGATCAGCCGGCGCTCCCTCGCCTTCTGCAGAGCGGCGTCCCTCATCACGACCAGCGCCCAGGCAGGCCGGTCAGGGAACTGGATCGGCGTGTAGCTGGCATTGACCGCTCTCTTCCTCCCGTCGGGCATCCGGATCGTGTACTCCGCGCTCCGCACCGCCTTGAACCGGCCCATCGCCCTCTTGCCGGGACACTGCCCGGGATGGTCCCGGAGTGAACATCCCTGGCTGTCCCGGCAGGCAAAGAGAAGCCCGCACTCCGCTTTCCCAACGGTCTCCTGAGCGGGATGCCCGGTCAGGCGCTCCATCGCCGGGTTCATCGCCAGGACCCGGCGATTCTCATCAATCACCATCATCCCGTCGCAGGAGTGCCAAAAGATCTCAGGAACGGGGAGTTCCTTCTGAGCAATCACCGGCGCTTCCTTCAGCTTTCCTGCTTTCTAGGATACGCGCGGCGGCCGCGAGGCTTTATGAGCCAGGTCATAGAGTTCAAAATTAGAGGGACAGGAAATTCAAACGGTGGCGATCTCAACTGGTCAGTGCAACATCCTATGATTTGACGGCTGTTTCGTTCACGCTTACCCATCGCATGCAGCAGGCAGCGAAGCCGGCGCCGGCGACCCGTTCATTGCGGTCCTGGCCGCGGCAAAGGTGGCTGGCCAGTTGGTGGCTTTTCCAGGTGATCGAACAGGTCGGTGCGCGGTGTCCGCCTGCCTATCGGAACGATGCAGGTCCGAATGCCCCGTCTCGCATCGTGGAAGTCCTTCATCGTCAGGCTCATCGAATCCAGGGAGATGTAACAGTAGTCGGAGACCCACAGGATCGTTTCACCCTCCGGTGTCCTGACCGAGCTGCCCACCCTCGGCAGTGGCTGTTCAAAGAGTGGAGGCGGTCCGTCGCGTCCGGACTTCAGCTTGCGCCCGGAATTACCGGGGGCAGCTCCGAAGCCACGCCTTCCGGCGGATCGTTCGAGCGCGCCCGCGACCGCGCGCCCGTCACCGTACCAGTCGTATTGCACCGGCGGTGGCATTGTCGGTTCAGGCATCGGTAGTGGCATCATGGGCACCTGGGCCGGCTCGGCCAGCGAGGGCATGAGCTGAAGCGGCGGCGGCATTTCCGATGGCGGTGCCCAGTCGAACTCCGCGATCCCGAGCTCAACCGGCGGCGTGCCCGGTTTCAGGCTCAGGAACCACGCTGCCAGCAGCAGGTGCAGCAGCAAGGTTGCAGCGATCGCCGTTGCCCGCGAACGATTCCAGCTCGACGGCACGGGGACTCCAGCCGGCAATCCTGCCCATTTGGACCGGACTGGCCGCTGGGGGTTCGCTCCGGACCCGGGACTGGCAGGAATCAGCCGCGCTTGATCGCGGCCACAGATGGTGGCGTCTTCACTCGCAGGGGGTGGCTGAACAGGATGTCGTTTTGTCCGTACTATCCGCTCTGACACAGTGCCGGGAGGGCTGTAATTCAAGGACGCCCGAAGGGGGTATCCATGGACCTTTCAACGCTCCGGCCGCTCTTCCCGGGCGCTCGACCGTACGGTTGCCGCGCCGGCGCGGCTTCTTCGAGGCGGCGGCGCTAGAACAATAGGGCATCGAGGATGTCGCCGGGCCACATATCCGCAGGAGCCGACATGAACTTGTCCTTGTGCCTGGCGCTGGCCGCTGCCGCATTCGCCGCTCCGCTTGTGAGCAGCCAGGAGTCGCCGCCCGTCGGCGTGGCGACCGAGACGACGCGGCATGCCAATGCTGACGTAGCGGCGGCGCTGCCGCTCGAGGATAAACGCGACCTCGAGAATGCGATCCGCGGGCTGCTGGCACAGATCCCTGGCGGCATCATCCGCGCCGACGACGGACGCATCGTCTGGGACGCGGGCGCCTACGGATTTCTCGACGGGGCCGCGCCCGCCACCTTCTGTCGGAAGCGAACCCGCACGGCTGTTCCTGCAACACCAGCGCGACCTCTATCGCTACATCCACGACCAGACCCTGCGGCTGGCAAATCTCGGCTTCACACCCGATGAGATCGCCGAGCAACTCGCCGAACCTGGATTCCTGAAGCAGGATTTCTCCACGCGCGGCTACTACGGCACGCTCAATCACAACAGCAAGGCGGTGTATCAGCGCTATTTCGGCTGGTGGGACGGCGTGCCCGCGCACCTGCACGCGCTGCCGCCCGAGGAAGCCGCCCACAAGTACGTGGAATTCATGGGCGGGCCGGCGCAACTGCTGGCCAAGGCGCGCAAGTCCTTCGACCAGGGTGACTACCGCTGGAGCGCAGAAGTCCTGAACCACCTGGTGTTCAGCGACCCGGCCAACCAGGCTGCGCGCAACTGGCTTGCCGCCAGCTACGAGCAGCTCGGCTTCCAGGCCGAATCCGCGATCTGGCGAAACTATTACCTGGTCGCGGCGCAGGAACTTCGTCATGGGCCCGCGGGCCAGGGCGCCGTGAAGCTCGGTAACGCGGATTTCCTGCGTGCGGTGCCGAGCGGGATGCTGTTCGATTCGCTGTCCGTGCGCTTCAACCCCGCGAAAGCCGGAGGCTCCAGCTATGTACTCAATTTTGAATTTCCGGACCGCAGCGAAAAACTGTGCGTCATCGTCGGCGATGACGTTGCGGTGCCGCGCATGGACTGTCATGCAGAGGATGCCGCCGCGACAGCGCGCATGGATCGCGTTACACTCGATGAAATATTGCTCGGCAGCGCGAAATTCGCAGATCGGGTCGCCGATGGCTCGATCCGGATAACTGGCGACCACGCCGCCGTGAGCGCACACCTGGCGTCGCTCGACGAGTTCCCGTACTGGTTCAACGTCGTCACGCCCTAGGGGAGACCGAGGCATGAATCGATCGGCGCCATGGATTTGCGCGGCAGCGACACTGCTACTCGTCGGCTGCGGCAAGACCCCACCGCCCGTCGACGCGGCGCGCATCGAAAATCCGGCACCCGGCGAGTGGCTGAGTTATGGCCGCGGCTACGACGAACAGCGCTTCTCCCCGCTTGAGCGCATCAATGACAAGAATGTCGCCGGGCTGGGACTCGCGTGGTCATTCGACGTCGCCGCGCCCCGCGGCGCGGAAGCGACCCCGCTCGTGGCCAATGGCGTGCTGTTCGTGACCGAACCCTGGTCGGTCGTGCAGGCGCTCGACGCGAAGTCCGGCAAGCCGATCTGGCGCTACGATCCCGAAGTACCGCGCGACAAGGCCTTCGACGCCTGCTGCGACGTCGTGAATCGCGGTATCGCGCTGTGGGGCGACAGCGTTTTCGTCGGTGCGCTCGACGGCCGGCTGATCGCACTCGACGCCGGCAATGGAAAACCGCGCTGGATAGCGGAGACTTTCGACCCCGCTACGCCGCGTACCATCACCGGTGCACCGCGTGTCGTGAAGGGCAAGGTCCTGATCGGCCATGGCGGCGCCGAGTACGGCGTGCGCGGCTATCTCGGCGCCTACGATGCCGAGACCGGGAGACTCGCGTGGCGATTCTATACCGTGCCCGCTGACCCCAATGCCGCGGCGGACGGCGCGGCTTCGGACCAGGTGCTCAAGGACAAGGCGCTAGCGACCTGGAACGGAGAGTGGTGGAAGTACGGCGGCGGGGGCACGGTCTGGGATTCGATGGCCTATGACCCGGAGCTCGACCTGCTGTACGTCGGCGTCGGCAATGGCTCGCCCTGGAATCACCAGATCCGCTCCGCCGGCAAGGGCGACAACCTGTTCCTGTCCTCGATCGTGGCACTACGCCCCGCGACGGGCGAATACGTCTGGCACTACCAGACCACGCCCGGCGAGAGCTGGGACTACACGGCGACGCAGCACATCATGCTGGCCGACCTGCAGATTGCTGGCACGACCCGCAAGCTGCTGATGCAGGCGCCGAAGAATGGATTCTTTTACGTGCTCGATCGGTCCACCGGCGAATTGCTATCCGCCGCGCCTTACGTGCCGATCAACTGGGCCACGGGTGTCGACCTGAAAACCGGCCGGCCGATCGAGAATCCGGAGGCCCGCTATCTCGACAAGCCGATGCTCGTGAAGCCGAGCTACTACGGTGGCCATAACTGGAACCCGATGGCCTTCAATCCGAAGACCGGCCTGGTCTACATACCGACACTCGATATTCCGATGGCCTACGGGCACAGCGCGGACTTCAAGTTCCGGCCGGGACAGTCAAATCTCGGCATTGACATGCTGGTCGTCGCCCTGCCTGACGACGTGGCCACGCGCCGCGCCATCAAGAGCATGCTGAAGGGCGACCTGATCGCCTGGGATCCGGTCAACCAGAAGGAAGCCTGGCGGGTGGCACTCGCCGGCCCGGGCAATGGCGGAGTGCTGGCAACCGCGGGCAATCTCGTGTTCCAGGGCACGGCCGATGGGCGCTTCATCGCGTACCGCGCGGACAATGGCGAACAACTTTGGGAAACCCCGACATTCGCAGGCGTGGTCGCCGCGCCGATGACCTATGAAATCGACGGCGAGCAGTACGTTGCGGTGCTGGCGGGATGGGGCGGCGCCCTGCCACTGGTCTCCGGCGCGCTGACCGCGAATTCGGGTTCCAACCAGCGGCGCTTGCTGGTGTACAAGCTCGGTGCCAAAGCGACCCTGCCAACGCCGCCTGGCGTGATCATCCAGCACCCGGAGCCACCGCCGGCGGCGGACGATGCAACTACACTGCTGCAGGGGAAATTGCTTTATCAGACGAACTGCATCAACTGCCACGGCGATTCCGCGCAGGGCAACAACGTGCTGCCCGACCTTCGTTTCAGCCCGATGCTGCAGCCAGCCGCATGGAATTCCGTCGTCCTCGATGGCGCACGGCAGGCGAATGGCATGATCGCTTTCAGGAAGTTCCTGGGCGAATCGGACGCCGAGGCGATCCGCGCCTACGTGATTTCCGAGGCGCGCAAGGAACTCACGGCAACGCAGTAGCGCATTACCTGGCGTCGCCCAGGGACACGCAAGGATTACGACTTCGCGCCCACCGAGGCAAGATATTGTTCGGCCGCGGAGAGGTCGATCACTTCGGCGTACTTGGCCTGCAGATCGAAGAGATTCGCGTCATGCGGCGCCGGGTGCCGGTCGCCGACCGCATCGCGCACGACCAGCGGAACGAATCCATGCTGGCAGGCATCCACGGCGGTGGCGCGCACGCAGCCCGAGGTGGAAACGCCGGCGATCAGAATCGTGTCCACGCCAAGCGCACGCAATTTTTCCGCCAGCGGTGTGCCGAAGAAAGCACTCGCGTACTGTTTGCTGATGACGGTTTCGCTTTCGTGCGGCTCGAGGCCCTCGGCAAACGCCGCGAGTTCCGGATGCGCGTCGCGCACGAAGGAGGCGAGCGCCGGGAGTTTGCGGAAAAATACGCCGCCATCGCGCCCGCCGGGTTCGTAGACGAGATTCGTGTGCAGCACCGGAATGCCCGCGTGCCGCGCGGCGCCGAGCAGCTTCCCGCAGGCGGTGCGCGCATTTTCGACGCCGGCGTAAAGCGGCGATCCTGGCGTCAGGTAGGCGCGAACGAAATCCACGATCAGCAACGCGGGTCGGCGCCCGGGCTCGAGTGTGCGGCTGGCAGGCGCGCGGGTGTTGCCGGTACTCATCGATTCAGCCCGGTTCAGCGATTCAATGCGCCGCGCGCCGCATGAATGTGCGAAAGCATGACTGAAGCGGCCCATTCCGGATCGCGCGCCTCGAGTGCACGGACAATCTCGAGATGATGTTGTGCGCTGCGCTGCAGATCCTCGGGTGTATAGATCTGGAATGTCCGCATCATCAGCGGCGCTTCGATCAATGCCGCGAGCGCACGGCCAAGACGATTGCTTGCGGCGGCCTCCTGCAGCCGGCGGTGAAACTGGCTGTTGAGATCTGCGATGCGCTCGAGATATCCGGTGCCACGCTCGACAGATTCGCGGTACTGCAGGTCCGCCAGCCGCCGCAGCTCGGCGATCTGTTCGTCAGTCGCACGGATGGTGGCACGTCTGGCGCCGTAGGATTCGAGCATGGCGCGAAGATCGAAGATCTCGTCGGCGTCTTCCTCGTCCCAGCTCGTCACGACGGCGCCGAGATTCGGCGTGAACTCGACGAGCCCCTCGGCATCGAGGCGGCGCAGCGCCTCGCGTACCGGCGTGCGGCTGACGCCGACGGCGGTGGCGACCTCCTGTTCGGTCAGGCGCGCGCCCGCGAGATATTTTCCGGCGATGATGCCGGACCGTACCGCTTCATAGGCTCTGTCGACTGCGCGCACCGCGATTCTCCCGTGCTGGCGATAGTGTACCGGTCAGGCGCGGCGGCCACGCGCCTGGAAGCGCGGTGCGGAGGGCGGTTCGAGTCCGGTTTCCGCCTTGCATCGCGACTTGAGTTCCGCGACGTCCTTGAACCCGCGATCGAACAGTGCAGCGGCACCGCGTTCGCGCGAGAGCCTGGCACGCAATTCCGCTGTGGCCCTGGTGTCCACGCGCCCATTCTTCAGCACGACACCATAGCGCAGCGCACCCTCGGCGCTGACGAGCCCGGCCTCGACGTCGAAGTGCACCTGTGCCGGGTCGCGCTCGAACGGATCGCCGCAGCCGCCGCCCCCCCAGGTTTCGTACAGCAGCAGATCGCCGACCTCCACCTTGACCCGGTCGGTCTTTGACGGCAGCAATTCCTCGCTGCCATCGGCACGCTGCAGGAGCTTGCGGCTGCGCGATCCCGGCAGGCCTCCATTGACGCCCCAGGGATACGTCAGCCAGCGGTCGTCGTGGATCGAGATTTCACCGGGCTCGAGCATGCGATAACCGATACGGATGCCGTTGCCGCCGCGGAATTTCCCGGGTCCGCCGGAATCCGTGATCGTCTCGTAGGTCTCGATGCGCAACGGAAAATAGCTCTCGAGGAATTCATTCGGAACGTTGGTGAAAGATGGCCACAGCGAATGGCCGTCCGGCCCGTCGCCGAAGGGCTTGCCGGGAATGCCGCCGAAGCCGATCTGGTAGAGCTGGTACCACTCGCCGTCCTTTCGGTAGCCCGAGTACATGAAGTGCGGGCTGTCGGAGAATCCGGCAGCGCACATGAACGCCGGGTTGCCCTGGCCCAGCAGGCCCCCCAGTACGTCGAAGATCCGTCCGAGCGCGTGGGTTCGGCAGGACAGCGCCGCGGGCTTCAATGGCTTCAGCAGCGTGCCCGCGGGAATCCGCACTTCCATCAGGTCATAGAAGCCGTCGTTGAAGAGGATCTGCGGGTCGAACACCATGATCATGTAGACGCCTGCGAACATCTTGAACATTTCCTCGTTCAGCAGGAAGTTGATCGATGAAATCGACTGCGGATCGGTGCCATTGAAATCAAAAATGCATTTGTCGCCCTCGCGCCACATCGTACAGGCGATCTTGTACGGCCCCATGTTCACGCCGTCATCGCAGACGTAGTCCTCGAAGTGCTGTTTCGTCTCCGGGACGGTGCGCCGGATCAGTTCGCGCATCGCGCGCTTGTTGCGCTCGAGCATCGCGTCCATCGCCGAATAGAACACGTCGTCGCCGAATCGGCGGCTGATCTCGACGCAGCGGATCGCTGCGGTGCGAAGCGCCGCGACGATCGCGTGGAAGTCGGAGTAATTCCAGGTCGGCAGCCGGCAGTTGTGCAGGATGACCTTCAGCAGGTCGTCCTGGAGCTGGCCGCCGCGGATGATCTTGACCGGCGGCACCGCGACGCCTTCCTCGAAGAATGTGCGCGCGTCGGTCGGCAGCGATCCCGGCACCTTGCCTCCGACATCCGTCATGTGCCCGAACATCGCGGACCACGCAATCACGCGGCCGTCCTTGAAGACCGGCATCAGCAGCAGCCAGTCGTTGATATGGCTGATGGCGCCGTTGCAGGAATACGGATCGTTGGTCAGGAACACGTCGCCTTCCTCGACCGTGCCGTCATAGCCCTGCATGAATCCGTGAATGAACGAGCCGAATTGTCCGACGACCATCTTGCCATCGAGGTTCGCGATGAGCGGGAATTCGTCGTGCTGCTCGCGGATGCCGGGCGACATCGCGGTGCGGAACAGCACCGTGTCCATCTCGAAGCGTGCATTGCGTAGCGCACTCTCGATGATGTCGATCGTGACGCTGTCGACCCTGATCTTCCTGAAGGGTTTCCTGTTGCGTTGGATGATTCTTGCGGGCATGGCTTACCCTTTGTGCGAATCCGGATAGATCAATATGTTGCCGAGGCGGTCCACCAGGCCCGTGTGCTTCGGCAGCACGACCGTCGTGGAGTCCATCTCGATGACGATTGCGGGGCCGCGGATGCGGTTGCCGGCCCTGAGCTTCGCACGTTCATAGACGGTGGCATTCTGCTTCCTGCGATCCATGTACACCGCCTGCTTGCCGATGGCGGCAATCTTCGGACTGCGGTCGCCGCGCGCGATGGCGGCTTGGCGCACCGATATGCCACGACCCTGGACGACGGCGCGCAGCGCAACGAACTCGTGTTCGAGCGGCAGGGCGAAGGTGAAGAGCCGCTTGTGTTCTTCGTCGAATGGCTCCGAGATTGCCTTCAGGCCGCGCTTCTTCAGGGCGTTGATGTCCACGTCGATCGTGAGCCGCAGGCCCTGGCCGTGATAGCGCACGTCCACCTGGTAACTGCGCTTCATCCGGGCGAGCGGCACTTTCTCGCGCTCGAGCGCCTTCGCAGCGGTGGCCGAAAGCTGATCGAGGATCTTCGCGATGTCCTTCGGTGAAGTCTCTGAAAACTTGCGGATGTAGGTGCGCGCGGACTCGTCGCGCAGCGCGGTTGTCGCATCGCCGAGCGCGCACAACACACCCGGGCCGGGGGGAATGATCGACGGCCAGGACCCGAGCAGGATCGAGAGCGCGTTGGCATGCAGCGGGCCCGCGCCGCCGAATGCAATCAACGCGTAGTCGCGCGGGTCGTGGCCCTGCTCGACCGAAACCAGCCTGAGCGCGCCCACCATGTTCTCGTTGACGATGTCATACATGCCGAGCGCGGCATCGTGGAGTGACTTGCCGAGTGACGTGGCGATCTTGCTCACAGCCTGGTTCGACAGTTCGCGCTTCAGTTCCAGTTCGCCGCCAAGTCGCTGCATTTCCGGCAGGTATCCGAGAACGACATTGGCGTCGGTGACGGTCGGTTCGGTGCCGCCACGGCCATATGCTGCGGGGCCCGGGTCGGCGCCCGCGGATTGCGGACCAACGCGCAGCGCCTTCGTGAGTTCCGGCACATGCGCGATGGAGCCGCCGCCGGCGCCGATGCTGCGGACATCCACGGACGAGGCGCGCACCGTCACGTCGCCAACTGTCGTCTCGCGACGCAGGCGCGGCACGCCATTCATGATCAGCGCGACATCGGTCGAGGTGCCGCCGACATCGACCGTCAGCAGATTCGGGAAGCCTGCCTGCAACGCGACCCACAACGCGCCGGTAACGCCACCCGCGGGACCCGACATCAGCAGGTTCACCGGATATTCCTCGGCCGAAGCGGCGGAAGCCAGGCCACCGTCGGAGCGCAGGATATGCAGCTTCACATCACCCGCCTTCGATGCGAGCTTGTCCTTCAGGTTTCTCACGTAGCGCTGCACGACCGGGCGGACGTAGGAGTTTGCGACGGTCGTGACCGTGCGCTCGTACTCCTGCATTTCCGGGACGACCTCTGAGGAAAGCGAAACCGGCACGCCGGGCAGCACGCTTGCTGCGACATCCCGAATGCGTCGCTCGTGAACGTCGTTCGCGAAGGCGTTGATCAGCGAGACGGTCAGCGCTTCGATCTTCCCGGATTTCAGTTTCAGCAGGTCGACCCGCAAGGCCTCTTCGTCGAGCTTGCGCACCACGTCGCCGCGTGCGCCGACGCGCTCGTCGGCCTCGATCGTGAGTTTCAGCGGCGCCATCGGCAGCGACTTGTTGTAAATGACCCAGCCACCGAGGCCGCCAGGCACAAAGGAGCGCGCGATCTGCAGCACCTGGCGATAGCCCCTGGTCGTGACGAGTCCGACGCGCGCGCCGGAACTCGTCAGCACCGTGTTGGTCGCGACCGTCGTGCCGTGCATCACGTGCTCGATCGCCTGCGGATCGATGCCGGCCTGCTTGCAGATCCGCATCAGGCCACTCAGCACGCCGATGGACTGATCCTTGGGCGTGCTCGGCAGCTTGACGCTCCAGCTCTTGCCGGTCTTCTCGTTGACAAGAAAGAGATCAGTGAATGTGCCGCCGACGTCAATACCGAGTCTGTACGTCAAGTCCGCTCCTTTGCCCCGGGAAATGAGCCTGCTTTCACCAGCATGCCGGGCACGTTGCGGCCGAATTGCGTCTGCAGCCAGCGGCCGGTGGCGATCGTCTTGTCGAGATCCACACCAGTCTCGATGCCCATGCGGCCGAGCATATAAAGGAGATCCTCGGTCGGGATATTGCCGGTTGCTGCCGGTGCGAATGGACAGCCGCCGATGCCACCGATGCTCGCATCGAGAACGCTGGCGCCGCCAAGAACGGCGGCATAGGCATTCGCGATGCCGGTGTTGCGCGTGTTGTGGAAATGGCAGCGTAGGGGCATGCCTGGCAAGGCCTCTTTCAGGCGCTGCAGCAGGTCCGTCACCTGGCTCGGCACGCCGACACCAATGGTATCCGCAATCGCGATCTCGATCGGATCGCCGGCCGCGAGTTCACGTGCGATGGCGATTACTTTCGTGGGCAGCACCTCACCCTCGAAGGGGCAGCCGAAAGCCCCGGAGATCGTCACCTGTGCGCGGATGCCGGCCGCGTGCGCGGCGGCGGCGATTGCAAGCCAGTCATCGATGGAATCGCGGGTCGTCACGCCCTGGTTGCGCTCGTTGAAGGCGTCCGTCGTCATGACAGCCATGCCGATCTCGTTGCAACCCGCCGCCGCTGCGCGGTCGAATCCGCGCCGGTTCAGCACCAGTCCCACGTAATGCACGTCGTCGCGTCGTGGCAGCGCCTTCATTACTTGTTCGGCGTCGGCCATCTGCGGAACGCGCTTTGGATTGACGAAGCTCGTCGCCTCGACGCGCCGAGTGCCGCTGGCGACGATGCGATTGATGAACTCGACCTTCGCAGCGGTCGGAAACACGCCCGGCTCGTTCTGCAGCCCGTCGCGCGGGCCCACTTCGACGATCTCGACTTTCCGTACCGACATCATGGTGAAATTGTATACATGGAATCGGGATTATCCCACCAATCGGCCAGTAGTTGACCTTGGAAGCGCCAAAATTGTATACACGGAGGCATGGTGGAACAGAGTTTCAGGAACGGCCCGCTGTCCGACCTGCGGGTCATCGAGATGGGCACGCTGCTTGCGGGACCGTTCTGCGGGCAGCTGCTGGGCGACCTGGGCGCCGAGGTCATCAAGGTCGAGCCGCCGGGGCAGGGTGACCCGATGCGCGTCTGGGGCCGGCAGAAACAGGGCGAGCCCTCATTGTGGTGGCCCGTGGTCGGTCGCAACAAGAAGGCGATCACGCTCGACCTGCGCCAGGGCGAGGGCCAGCAGCTACTGAAGGAGCTCGCAGCGAAATGCGATTTCCTGATCGAGAACTTCCGGCCGGGCACGCTCGAGAAATGGGGCCTTGGCTGGGAGCAACTTTCGGCGGTCAATCCGCGCCTGATCATGGTCCGCGTGTCCGGCTATGGCCAGACCGGGCCCTATGCACGTCGCGCCGGTTTCGGAGCGATCGGCGAAGCGATGGGCGGACTGCGCTACGTGGTCGGCGACCCGACCACACCGCCGTCGCGGGTCGGCATTTCGATCGGCGATTCACTGGCGGCGACCTTCGCCTGCATTGGCGCGCTCTCGGCGCTCAATTACCGCGAGCGTACCGGCCGCGGCCAGGTGATCGACTCGGCGATCTACGAGGCGGTGCTCGGCATGATGGAATCGCTGGTCACCGACTATGACCAGACCGGTTACATCCGCGAGCGCACCGGCGCAATCCTGCCGAATGTGGCGCCGTCCAATGTCTACCCGACCAGAGACGGCCTGGTATTGATCGCCGCGAACCAGGACACGGTGTTCCGGCGTCTGTGCGAGGCGATGGGCCGTGACGAACTCGCTTTCGATGCGCGTTACGACAGTCACCAGTCGCGCGGCACGAACCAGAAGGAGCTCGACGAAATGCTCGGGCGCTGGACCGCGAGCCAGACGACGCGCGAGATCCTCGAATTGATGGATCGCCAGGGCGTGCCGGCGGGGCAGATCTATCGCGCGCCGGATATGCTGGAAGATCCGCATTTCATCGCACGCGAGGCGATCGTGACCGTCGATCACCCGCAGTTCGGGGAGCTGCGGATGCAGAATGTCGCGCCGCGGCTTTCGGAGACGCCGGGGGGCATCCGCGCGCCGTCACCGGCGCTCGGCGAGCACAACGACGCGATATACCTCGAATTCCTCGGCATGCCGCGCGAGCGTTACGAGCGGCTCAAGACCGCCAAGGTCATTTGAACGAGTAGCTCACGTCCAGGCCATAGCTGCTGCCCGGCGAATCGTGGATGAAAGCACCGCCGAACTCCGGCGCCACGATGACTTCCTGCAAGTACTCCTCGTCGGCGATGTTGCGGCCCCAGGCCGTGGCACTCCACCGATCGGCCCGCAGCGTCAGGCGCGCGTTGATCACCTCATACGGATCGCGCTTCTGCTTGCTGTAGTTGCCCTGACCGAAGCCAAACTGAGTCACCAGATTCGGCACCGTTTCCTTCTGCACCGGGTGGAACCAGGTCTCGCCGACGAACGAGGCATCTACGCGAGCGACGAGGTCCATTCCCGTACCGCCCATCGGGACGGTCAGTTCGGCGCCGAGATTGCCGGTGTATTCCGGCGAGTACGGCAACTTGTTGCCAGTGGTGTATGGCCGCCCATCATAGCGATCGATCTCGCCGTCCGTGTATCCGATGCCGCCGAACACCGAGAGGGCATCGGTAGCGCGCCAGCGGAAATCGAACTCGACACCCTGAATCGTCACTTCGTCAATATTCGTCACGACCCGCAGCAGGCCGAATGGACCGGCAAAGAAGTTGAAGAACTGCATGTCCTCGACCTCGGTCCGGTAAATCGCACCGTTGATCGACAAGGTGCGATCCAGAAGATTCGCCTTGAAGCCGATCTCCCCGGCCTTCGATACCTCCTCCTTGTAGTCGTCATGGACGTCGGTGAGGTTTCGAACAGAAGTCGCAGTGCACGCAGGCGGACCGAGCGGCAGGGTAAAGCCAAACGTAGTATCGAAGTCGGTGCTGGGTCCAAGGCACAGGTTCTGGCCGGGTATGGCCGCATTGTTGTAGAACTGATTGACCGTGGCCTCGCTGCCTGACGAGTTGAAGCCGCCGCTTCTGAAACCGTAGCCGTACGAGGCGTAAAGCGTTAGCTCATCCGTTGTCTTCCAGTTCACCGAGAGCTTTGGCTGGAACTGGTCGTAGGTCTTCGAA
>JBAQWM010000047.1:0-7055 GCA_049298915.1 Steroidobacteraceae bacterium
TGGAACTGTCGATCTCGATTTCAGGGGCTTCCGGGGCCTCGTAGGGCGAGCTGACACCGGTGAAGTTCCGGATCTTGCCCTCGCGTGCCTTGGCGTACAGGCCTTTCGCATCGCGCTTCTCGCAGACCTCGATCGGCGTGCTGACGAAGACCTCGACGAACTCGTCCGCCGCCACCAGGTCGCGCACCAGGCGCCGGTCGCTGCGAAACGGCGAGATGAAGGCAGTGACGACGATCAGGCCCGCATCCACGAACAGCTTGGCGACCTCGCCGATGCGCCGGATGTTCTCCACCCTTCCCGCATCCGAGAAATCCAGGTCCTTGTTGAGGCCGTGGCGGATATTGTCGCCGTCCAGCAGGTAGCTGTGGTGCCCGCGCAGGTACAGCGCCTGTTCGGTGGCATTGGCGATGGTGGACTTGCCGGCGCCCGACAGGCCCGTGAACCACAGGATGCAGGGATGCTGCGCCTTCTGGTTGGCGCGCTGGCCGCGGCCGACGCGGGTCGGCTGCCAGAATACCGACACGTCATGGTGTGCGCCCTGCGGCGCGGCGCTGCGCAGGATCATGCCGGCGCCGGCGGTCGCATGGCTGAGGCGGTCCACGACGATCAGCGCGCCGGTCGAATGGCAGCTCGCATAGGTGTCGAATGCGGCCTGTTCCGCCAGCACGATCCGGCACAGGCCGACTTCGTTGAGCCTGAGCTCGCTGGCCGGATGCTCCGACAGGTCGTTGACGTCGATGCGATGGTGAATGCTCTCGACGGTGCCGCGCAGGTAGCGGTGCGAGATCTTGAATTCATACTGCTTGCCCGGCAGCAGCGGCGCGTCGCTCATCCAGATCAGGTGCGCATCGATGATCCGCCCGACACTCGGTGCGCGATCGGGGTGCACGATCAGGTCGCCGCGGCTGATGTCGATCTCGTCCGCGAGCGTGACGGTGACCGCCATCGGCGCCGCCGCGCGCTGCAGCTCTCCCTCAAAGGTGACGATGCCCTTGATGCGACTCATGCGCCGCGACGGCACCGCCAGCACCGGGTCGCCGACGGCGATCTGGCCGGCCGCAATGGTCCCGGCATAGCCGCGAAAGCCGGCGTCGGGCCGATTGACGTACTGCACCGGGAGGCGCAGGTCCGCCAGATGCTGGTCGCGGCTGATGTCGATGGAATCGAGCAGTTCGAGCAGCGACTCGCCCTGGTACCAGGGCATGCCTTCGCCGCGTGTCACGACATTCTGGCCGAGCAGCGCCGAGACCGGCACCACGCGGATGTCGGGCACGCCGAGCTTGCCGATCAGCGCCGTGCATTCGGCATGGATGCGGTCGAACACGGCCTGGTCGAAGCCGACCAGGTCCATCTTGTTGACGGCGACGATGACATGCCGGATGCCGAGCAGCGAGACGATGAAGGCATGGCGCCGGGTCTGCACCTGCACGCCGCGCGCGGCATCCACCAGGATCACGGCGAGGTCCACGGTCGAGGCGCCGGTCGCCATGTTGCGCGTGTACTGCTCGTGACCGGGGCAATCCGCGATGATGTACTTGCGCACCGCGGTGTCGAAGTAGCGGTAGGCCACGTCGATCGTGATGCCCTGCTCGCGCTCGGCCTGCAGGCCGTCCACCAGCAGCGCGAGGTCCACCGCATCGCCGGTAGTGCCCCATTTCCGGCTGTCGGAGGTGACCGCCAGCAGGGTGTCCTCGAGGATCTGCTGGGTGTCGTGCAGCAGCCGCCCGATCAGCGTGCTCTTGCCGTCATCGACGCTGCCACAGGTGATGAAGCGCAGCAGGTCCTTGGTCTCGTGGCGGCGCAGGAATTCCTCGAGCTTGACCGCCGCCATCAGAAATAGCCCTCGCGCTTGCGCTTTTCCATCGCCGAGCTCTGGTCGAAGTCGATGGCGCGGCTCTGCCGCTCGGAGGTGCGCACCGCCATCATTTCCTCGATGATCGCGGTCAGCGAGTCCGCATCCGAGCGCATCGCGCCGGACAGCGGGTAACAACCGAGGCTGCGGAATCGCACGGTTTCCATGCGCGGCTGCTCGCCGTTCAGCAGCGGCATGCGGTCGTCATCGACCATGATCAGCATACCGTCGCGATCGACCACCGGGCGCGGTTTGGCGAAATACAGCGGCACGACCGGGATCTGCTCCAGGTGGATATACAGCCAGACATCGAGCTCGGTCCAGTTCGAGAGCGGGAACACGCGGATGCTCTCGCCCTGGTGGATGCGCCCATTGTAGAGATTCCAGAGTTCCGGCCGCTGGTTCTTCGGGTCCCAGCGGTGCTCGGAATCGCGAAATGAAAACACGCGCTCCTTGGCACGCGACTTTTCCTCGTCGCGGCGCGCGCCCCCGAAGGCGGCGTCGAAGCGGTGCTTCGAGAGCCCCGCCTTCAGCGCCTCGGTCTTCATGATGTCGGTGTACTTGGCGCCGTGCGTGAACGGGCTGACGCCGGCGGCGAGCGCTTCTTCGTTCCGGTGCACGATCAGGCGGAATCCGAACTCGCTGGCCATGCGGTCGCGGAATTCGATCATCTCGCGGAATTTCCAGCTGGTGTCGATGTGCATCAGCGGAAATGGCAGGCCGCCCGGATGAAAGGCCTTGCGCGCCAGCTGCAGCAGCACCGAGCTGTCCTTGCCGATCGAATACAGCATGACCGGGTTGTCGAACTCGGCCACGACTTCGCGGATGATGAAGATGCTCTCGGCCTCGAGGCGCCGGAGCTGGCTCAAGCGCTGCATCGGCTCCTTCAAAACGGCCAGACCCTGGGCACGATCAACAGCGTGATGATGCCGCAGATGAGATTCAGCGGCAGTCCGAATCTCACGAAATCCATGAAGCGGTAGCCGCCGGGGCCGTAGACCATCAGGTTGGTCTGGTAGCCGATCGGCGTGGTGAACCCCGCCGATGCCGCCACCATGACCGCGATCACGTACGGCATGTAGCTGACGCCGGACAGGTCCGCGATCGTCAGCGCGATCGGCAGCATCAGGACGCCGGCCGCGTTGTTGGTGATCAGTTCCGTCACGATGACCGTCACCGCGTACAGCGCCGCGAGCGCCAGCCAGGGATTGCCGACCGCGATGCTGACGAGGCCCTGGCCGATCATGCTGGCCGCGCCGGACTCGATCATGGCGACACCGAGGGCGAACGAGGCTGCGATGCCCGCCACGATGTGGTACTCGATGCTGCGGGTCGCCGACTGCATCGTCAGGCAGCCGGTCGCCACCATCAGGCCCGCCGCGATGAATGAGGCCTCGAACAATGGCACCCATTCGAGCGATGCCGACACGATCATCAGCAGCAGTATCCCGAGCGCGAGCGGCGCGCGCTGGAATTCGGGCGGGACCGAATCCTGCAAAGCGCTGACCAGCAGGAAATCGCGGCTGTACTTCTGCTTGTCGACAAAGGCGGTGCCGGCTTCGACCAGGAGCGTGTCGCCCGGACTGAAGACGATGTCGCCGACCTTGCCCGGGATCCGGCTGCCCTCGCGCGAGATGGAGATGATGCCCGCCCCGTACAGGTCGCGGAAATTGCTGTCACGGACCGTGCGGTTGATCAGCGGCGAGGTGCGCGAAAGGACGATCTCGACCAGCTGGCGCTGGGCATGCTGGAGATTGAGCGTGTAGGACTGCTCATCCGCGATCGAGAGGCCCGGCAGGCGCCGCAGGTCCTTGATCGCATCCACCACGCCGACGCAGGTGAGCCGGTCTCCCGCGCGCAGGACTTCATCGGGTCCGACCGAGGTCAAGAGGCCGGAATCGCGCTCGATCTCGAGCACATAGGCGCTCTTCAGGTTGCGCAGCCCCACTTCGGCAATGGTCTTGCCGACCAGCGGCCCGCCGCCGCGGATGCGGACCTCGAAGGCATATTCGCGCGCATTCTCGAGCTGCTCCATCGGGCCCTGCCGGTCGGGCAGCAGGCGGCGCGAGAATGCGATCGCATACGCGAATCCCGCGAGCGTCAGCGGGACGCCGATCCAGACCAGGTCGAACAGGCCGATCGATGCCTCCGGCCGCTCCTGGATCAGGAGACCGTAGACCGCAAGATTGGTGCTGGTTCCGATCAGCGTGCAGAGGCCGGCGAGGATCACGACATTGTTCATCGGCAGCAGCAGGCGCGAGATCGGCAGGCCGTAGCGAACCGACCATTCCTGGGCGATCGGGATGAACATCGCGACCACCGGCGTGTTGTTGATGACGGTCGAGAGCAGTCCGCCCGCGCCCATCAGCTTCGCCTGCGCCGACAGCAGGCTCTTCGGCCGGCCGAACACGAGCTGGGAGAACCAGGCGATGGTGCCGGTTTCGCGCAGCCCTGCGATGACCACGTAGAGCGCGGCGATCGTCATGACGCCGGGGCTCGAGAACCCGGACAGCGCCTCGCTCGGCGAGATGACGCCCGCGATCGACAGCAGGATCATCGCGCCCAGCAGCACGACCTCGGTCGGCGCCGGGGTCGTCGCCAGCATGATGAGCACCGTGACGACGATCGCGAGCGTGAACCAGATTTCCCAGGCCATGCGGGCTGCGGTCTCCTCGGCCCGCGGCAGGCGGGCGGATGCGATTGTGCCGGAAAAACTTCCTGAAATCAGCGCGGCGGCGGTTCGCCCCGCCCGATGGCGTAATAGCGGATGCCATGCTTCTTCATCAGGCCCGGCTCGTAGAGGTTGCGGCCGTCGAACACGACCGGCTGCTTCAGGGACGACTTGAGTTGCTGCAGGTCGGGGCTCCGGAACTCCTGCCACTCGGTGCAGATCGCGAGCGCATCGGCGCCCTCGAGAGCCTGGCCGGCATTGCTGCAGTAGAGCAGCTCCCTGCGTTCGCCATAGATGCGCCGCGCCTCGTCCATCGCGACCGGGTCGTAAGCGCGCACCTTTGCGCCGGCGGCCCACAGCGCCTCCATCAGCACGCGGCTCGGCGCCTCGCGCATGTCATCGGTGTTGGGCTTGAATGCAAGTCCCCATACCGCGATCACCCTGCCCGCGACATTCCCGCCGAAATGACGCTCGATCTTGGCGAACAGCACGCGCTTCTGCGCGTCGTTGGCCGACTCCACGGCCGCGAGTATCCGCGGCTCCTGGCCGGCGTCGCGCGCCGAACGCGCCAGCGCCTTGACGTCTTTCGGGAAGCAGGAGCCGCCGTAGCCGATACCCGGATAGATGAACGAATAACCGATGCGCGGATCGGAGCCGATGCCGGTGCGGACCTTCTCGATATCGGCGCCGACGCGCTCGGCGAGATTCGCGAGTTCGTTCATGAAGCTGATCTTGGTCGCGAGCATCGCATTCGCCGCGTACTTGGTCAGTTCCGCCGAGCGCAGGTCCATCACGATCATGCGCTGGTGATTGCGCGTGAACGGGCCATAGAGCTCCTTCAGCAGCTCCGCGGTGCGCGGATTGTCGGTGCCGACGATCACCCGGTCGGGCCGCATGAAGTCGGCAACCGCAGCGCCCTCCTTCAGGAATTCCGGATTCGACACGACGTCGAAATCCACGTTCACGCCGCGACCGAGGAGTGTCGCGGAAATCGTCGCCTTGACCTTGTCCGAGGTCCCGACCGGCACCGTCGACTTGGTCATGACGATCCGGTATTCGGCGATATGCGTCCCGATCGTGCGCGCCACGGCCAGCACGTGCCGCAGGTCGGCGGAGCCGTCCTCCTCCGGGGGCGTGCCGACGGCGATCACCAGGAACAGCCCATGCGCGACGCCGGCCTCGGCATCGGTCGTGAACGAAAGCCGGCCCTGGTCCCGGTTGCGGTGAATCAGCTCCTCGAGCCCGGGCTCGTGGATCGGTATCTCGCCGGCATTCAGCCGGTCGATCTTGGCCGCATCCACGTCCACGCAGACGACATGGTTGCCCGCGTCCGACAGGCAGGCGCCCGTGACGAGGCCGACATAGCCCGAGCCGAAGATCGTGACTCGCAAATTTCAGCCTGCCCCGGGTGGCGGCTTGTGTGCGCGATGCTCGGCGAGCACCGCAACCTTGGCGCCGGCCGACTCCGGCGTGGCGGCCTCGACCGGGCGCTGCGTGTGGACGAGATCATGGATCACGGGCGACTGCTGGTACTCGCGCACTCCCTTCTTGAGCAATGCCATCAGGCGCGGGCAATCGAGCCGATTCGCCGCGATCGAAAGCTCTTCCAGCAGGTCCCTGAGTTCATCCCAGCCCGGTGCCGGCTCGATCGCACGCATGATCATCGGGTGACCTGTCCCCGTCACATTGCTGCCGATCAGCAACTCTTCATAGAGCTTCTCGCCGGGACGCAGGCCCGAATACTGGATCTCGATATCGCCCTCCGGATGCGACTCGTCGCGGAGGCTCAGGCCCATCAGCTTGATCATGCGTCGCGCCAGTTCATCGATCTGGACTGGCTGGCCCATATCCAGCACGAAGACATCCCCGCCCGTTCCCATCGATCCCGCCTGCAGCACCAGCTGCGCCGCCTCGGGAATCGTCATGAAGTAGCGGCGCACATCGCGATGCGTCACGGTTACCGGTCCGCCGCGCCGGATCTGCTCGTGGAACAGCGGCACGACCGAACCCGAGGATCCGAGCACATTGCCGAAGCGAACCATGCAGAACCGCGTCCTGACGGTCTGAGTCTGCAGGGCCTGCAGGATAATCTCCGCGAGACGCTTGGTCGCGCCCATGACATTGGTCGGATTGACCGCCTTGTCCGTGGAAATCAGCACGAATGTCTCGACCCCGGTCTCGAGCGCCGCCTCGGCCGCGAACCAGGTGCTGAATACGTTGTTGTGCACGCCCTCGATCAGATTGCGTTCGACAATCGGCACATGCTTGTAGGCGGCCGCGTGATAGATGGTCTGGACGCCGAACGCCTGCAGGATGTCGCGCATGCGGTACTTGTGGTGGGAACTGCCGAGCAGCGCAAAGACTTCGACCGGAAGGCGGTGGGATTCGACGATAGAGCGGATTTCGCGCTCGATCTGGTAGAGCGCAAATTCCGAAAGTTCGAACAGCACCAGTCGTTTTGGCATCAGCCGGATGATCTGGCGGCACAACTCCGAGCCGATCGAACCGCCGGCACCGGATACCATCACGGAC
>JBAQWM010000048.1:0-2389 GCA_049298915.1 Steroidobacteraceae bacterium
GGCGCGCTGCTGCGCCTGCGCCCGAAGCTGATGACGGTGCTGACAATCATGCTCGGGCTGCTGCCAATCATGTGGGGATCCGGCACCGGCTCGGAAGTCATGCGCCGCATTGCCGCGCCCATGATAGGCGGCATGGTCACCGCGACCGTGCTGACACTGCTGGTGATTCCGGTGCTGTTCCTGCTCTGGAAGAAGCGCGACATCGCGTAGAATTGCGGCATGCAGCAGAAAATCGCGGTGCCGACCCGCAATCGCACGCCCGCCCAGGACGGGTTCCGGATGCCCGCGGAATTCGAGCCGCATGCGGGTACATGGATGCTGTGGCCCGAGCGTCCCGACAACTGGCGCGCATCGGCAGCGCCCGCGCAGTCGGCATTCGCTGCAGTGGCGGCGGCCATCGCCCAGAGCGAAGCGGTGACGATGTGCGCTTCAAGTGACCAATTCGAACAGGCGCGCGCCGCCCTGCCGCCGGCGGTGCGCGTAGTCGAAATGTCCTCAGACGATGCCTGGATGCGCGACGTCGGCCCGACATTCGTCGTGGACCGTCGCGGCCGGGTGCGCGGCGTGGACTGGATATTCAATGCCTGGGGCGGGCGCTCCGGCGGCCTGTACAGCCCGTGGGACCTCGACGCCCAGGTGGCAGCGAAGGTACTCGAGATCGAGCGCTGCGACCGTTACCGCGCGCCCTTCGTGCTGGAGGGCGGCGCCATTCACGTGGACGGCCGCGGCACGCTGCTGACTACCGAGGAATGCCTGCTGAATCCAAACCGCAATCCAGATCTGCGGCGCGGGCAGATCGAGACGCTGCTGCAGCGATACCTCGGCGTGCAACAGATCATCTGGCTGAAAAGGGGCGTCTACGCGGACGAAACCGATGGCCACGTCGATAATCTCTGCTGCTTCGTGCGCCCGGGCGAAGTGGCGCTGAGCTGGTGCGAAGATCCGGAGGATCCGCAGTACGACATCTCGCGCGAAGCCTACGAGGTGCTTCGAACGGCTCGAGATGCAAACGGCAAGTCATTGAAAGTGCATAAGATCAATCAGCCTGGTCCCCTGTACATGACGGCAGACGAGGCAGCGGGCATCGAATATGAACCGGGCAGCCGGCAGCGGCGCGGGGGCGACCGGCTGGCGGGTTCCTACGCGAATTTCTACATTGCGAATCGCCACATCGTGATGCCGCTCCTGGATGCCCGCACCGACCGGCAGGCGAAGGTGGCGATCGCGCGGCTGTTCCCGGGGCGAAAAGTCATCGGCGTGCCGTCGCGCGAGATCCTGCTGGGCGGCGGCAACATCCACTGCATCACGCAGCAACAGCCGCGACCGCGTCGCGTCATGAAGGCATGACAGGCCGCCCTATCCGCCGAGCGCAGGCCGCTGCGACCGTCCTGCATGCATTCAGTCGTCGTGCCAACCCAGTGCGACGAAGATGGCGCGGCCCCGGCCCGGAAAATAGCGGTGACTGCCGAATGCGAAATCGGCGCGGTCCGCATACGCGGTATCGAGCAGATTCGTCACGCGCATGGCAAGCGCCCAGGGCGGTGACGGCTGCCAGGACAGCCGCAGATTGATCAGTTCGTGGCCGTCATAGCGCGTCGTGTTGGCGGCATTGGTCCAGTACGGGCCCACGTAGGCCCATTCCAGTTCCGCGGCGAGCGGTCCCGCGTCGTGTTGCAGGCGCAAGGCGTGCAGATTGCGCGGTGCCGTGTCAACGTCATTTCCCGCCGTGATCTGCTCGCCCTGTTCGACCGCCGCCGTGAATCGGTACTCATGCCGTGCAACAGTGCCACTGCCGGCGATCATCCAGCCCTCGACGAGCGTCCAGTCCAGATCGTATTCGAGGCCGCGATGGCGCGTGCGCCCGGCGCTGACATTGAAGCCGGCAGAATCGCGCAGAATCACGTTGCGCTTGTCCATCGTGAAAGCCGCGAGATTGAAACCGGCGGATGTGCCGCGCCAGCGTAGACCGAGTTCCGCCGCATCCACGCGCTCCGACTCGAGTTCGGCGGATGACTGTTGACGCTGCAGCCGGTACAGCTCGGTGGTTTCCGGCGCGCGAAAGCCGCGAGCAAGCGACAGGTAGGCGGCAATAGCTTCGGCGGGACGCCAGACGAGCCCCAGGCGCGGCGCGAAGTTCGTGAACCGATCTGAGCGGTCCGCGGGCCGCGAGTAGAGACAGCCGCCCGGACAGGGCACGCCTGAGTCATCCGTGTTGCCGTCGATCATCCTGTTGTCATAGTCGTAGCGTACATGCTCGATGCGCGCGCCGGCTTCCAACGACCAGCGCTGCGCAAGCAGTCGGCGCCAGCGGGCATAACCCGCAATCATCTGGGAATCCACCTGGTAGTCATAGTGCTGCCCCGCGGGACGAATCGCATTCGCCGCGGGC
>JBAQWM010000049.1:0-1848 GCA_049298915.1 Steroidobacteraceae bacterium
GCGCTCGCTCGCCGGGTCCCGGCCGCCTGTGCCGCCGGAACTTACGCGCTCGCTCGCCGGGTCCCGGCCGCCCGCGGCGTTTGGCGCGGACACGGCTCCAGTGAGTTGCCGCAACAGGGAGTTGAGCTCAAGGCGCTGATACAGCGGAGTAAGGGCCTGGACATCCGGCGGTTTTCGCTTCAGATCGGCGGGCGCCAGATCGAGCTTCAAGTCGCGACGGATGGTCGCGAGCTTTCGCGACAGCTCGAGTTGTCCCAGGTTTTCCCGCAGGCTCTCGCCTACCTTGCCCGCGATGTCATTCGCATGCGCGATGATGGCGTCGAGACTGCCGTATTCCTTGAGCCATTTCGCCGCCGTCTTGGGGCCGACTTTCGGCACGCCGGGGATGTTGTCCGACGTGTCGCCGACCAGCGCGAGGTAATCGACGATCTGCTCGGGAAATACGTCGAATTTCGCCTTGACCCCGGCGCGATCGAGCCGGGTCTCGAACATCGTGTTGACGAGCGTGATCCTGTCATTCACGAGCTGGGCCATGTCCTTGTCGCCGGTCGAAATGACGACGGCGAGGCCTTCGGCTGCGGCACGTTCGGCGAGCGTGCCGATGACGTCGTCGGCCTCGACGCCCTCGATGCGGAGCATCGGCAGTCCGAGCGCGGGTATGGCCTCGATCAGCGGCGCGATCTGGGCGCGCAGCTCATCGGGCATCGGCGGCCGGTGCGCCTTGTATTCCTCGAACAGCTCATCGCGAAATGTGCGGCCCGGTGCGTCGAATACCACAGCGATCAAGGCGGGATCGTCCTCCCTGAAAATCCGGTTCAGCATGTTGAGGACGCCTAGCACCGCGCCGGTCGGCTCGCCCGCGGAGCTCGAGAGCGGGGGCAGCGCGTAGAACGCGCGGTAAAGATAGGACGAGCCGTCCACCAGCCAGAGCTTGTCGGGATTCGCTTTCACTCAGCGATCCTGGGGCTTGTCGTTTTTCTCTTCCTCGTCTTCCTTGGCCGGCGCAGGTGGGAGTGCCGGTGTCGGGGAGGTCCTGACCTCGACCGGCGTTTCGACGCCGGCATCGGGCAGGTACAGGGCACCGGTCTGGCCGCATCCGGCAGCCGCGAGGAACAGGGCTGGCGCGAGTCGCAGCGAATGACGGGTTATCGGCATGCCGGAAGTATAGGCCAGCGTCAACGCGGCTGGCGCTCGATGACCGCGAGGGTCAGCCGTGACACACAGACCAGTCGCTTGCTGTCGTCGACGATTTCGATTCCCCAGACCTGGCTGCGCCGACCCAGGTGGATTGGCCGCGCAGTGCCATGAACATGCCCCTCACGCACCGGGCGCAGGTGATTCGCGTTTATTTCCTGTCCTACCACCTGGCAACGCTTCCAGTCGGCGACCATCGCGCCGCCGACACTGCCAAGCGTTTCCGCGAGCGCGACCGATGCCCCGCCGTGCAGGATGCCGTCCGGCTGCGTCGTGCGCTCATCCACCGGCATCCGCCCGTCGAGATGGTCCGGGCCGATGTGAACGATTTCGATGCCGATATGCGCGCCCATATTGCCGTGCTGCAATGCGCTGATCTCGGCGAGAGAATATTCCCGGAACCATATACTCATGGCCGCTGATCCTCGTTTCGGTTAGTGTACCTGCCGCGCGGGCCGCGCCAGAAGTTGTCATGACGGAAATGTTCGCCGTTGCTGCCGCTCCCCGGCCGGCCGCCGAAGTCGCCGGAACGGCGTTGCGCTTTCCGGTGCGGCGCATCTTCTGCGTCGGCCGCAATTACGCCGAGCATGCCCGCGAAATGGGCGGGGGCGGCGACCGGACGCCACCGTTCTTCTTCAGCAAGCCCGCCGATGC